>NZ_JACJOY010000119.1:0-63008 GCF_014695815.1 Trichocoleus sp. FACHB-6 | reverse complement strand
TTATGAGTTATTGCCAGAAACATCGGAGACTTTTATTTATCTGGCAATGATCCGTATCATGGTCAGGCGGTTGGCATAATATTTAACCCCTCACCACTTTTCAAACATCCTCTAAGGCAATAATAATAGTTCTATTTTCAACTTCTTGACGATTCATAGATTAATTACCGCTGGCTGATTGTTAGTAATTATTGGAGACATCTTGTATACGCTACGCCTGGTAAGGAAAATTGGTCGTGGTTGCATTGGTTTTGAGCAGGGATTGCGATCGCGCTAACCTGTTGAGCGTCGCTTCCATCACAGCTGTAGTTTGACCGGAAACAGTAAACACCAGCGCCTCGCGGTAGACTCGCTGCGCTGCATGGCGGCTGTAGTTTGCAGCACCACTGGAAACGGTTACAGCAGCATGGGCGCATCGCACTGCTATGTCAATTGCCCAAACTCGAATTTGCAAACGTTCTGTAAAAGGCTCAGGGGGATGTTTGATAGCAGTTCTACAGTCGTTAAGTTCCCGATCGAGGGCTGCTAAAGCTTCGGTAATAAAGGCATTTTGCTTGGATTGGGAGGCACTTTCCAAGATATCAAGACCTGCTCTGGCGCATCCCAAAGCAAAAAATCCGTGGTGGAGGACATTCTTTTTGTCGTTTTCGTGTATCCAACCCGCAGGCTTGAGAGAAACGATATGCGATCGCATCAAAAACCAACTTTTTAACGTTGCGGTGACAGTGTTGGTTGAAGTCATTGCTGCTAGTTCCATTGGCTTACTGAATGTTATTGAACCTCCAGATTTCTGATACATTTCCGCAAAAGGCAAAACGCCGAATACAGCACCACCATCGGGGAGTGTTGCAGCAACAATAAACTCTTGAAATAAATTCCAACCTGTTACCCAAGGCACTTGTCCATCTAACAGATATCCCCCTTCGACTTGCAAAGCTTTCACAGTTGCTTCGCCCTGACGACGCAGTTGCGAGAATCCGACACCCACTAGAATCTCACCGTTGCTCATGCGGGGAAGATACTCTTGTTTTAGGGAAGAGTTTTCACTGGCGACGAGCATCCCAGCAGCACTTTGATGTTGAGTTTGTAAGAACGCCAAAGCCCCAGAATATCTTGCTACTAGCTCTTGGAAAGTCCGAAAAGTCTCTTCACTAACTTCCGCACCTTCCCACTTTCGGGGAACTCGCAAACCCAATAAGGAAAGTTCGCCGAGTCCTTTTAATGCCTCTCGTACTGCTTCTGGGTTGCTATCAATTTCTGCGGCTAACGGTGCAACTGATTCTCGCAGGTAAAACTCAGCAATGTCTAGAAGGTGTGGCTGTTTATCCATGCTTATAAGTTAGCGATGTGCCTACTTCGTCCACAATAATCTCAGGCGACCTTTAAAGCCACCACGTTCGGCGCGTCGTCGTTCTTGTTCTGCAAGAATTGAAGAAGTATTTATCTGATATTCTGTACATATTGTATCAATGACTTCGTAGAGATCAGCTAGTTCTTTCACTAAGTCTTGAGGAGTGGCAACCGCTGCTTCTTGTGCTTCTTCGATAAGTTTATTTCGTAAAGCCTGAAGGTACTCTGTCTGTGACATTACCTCGACTTCGCACTGCTTCCCTGCTTGATGGATAATTTCGGGAATACGGTCTCGCACTAGCTTATTGTACTCTTGACGCATACAGGGTAATGATAACTATGAAAAAAATCTTACTAGGAAAATACCTTACTTTAGAGCATTTTTGCACTTGTACTCAGACTTATCAAAAGTATGCCGCGCAAATCGATCCTTTTCCTCAAAATAGTGAACAAACGCTTCCGGCGCTGCAAAAATTAAATGAATTTATTGTAAATCCAATTATTGATTTTTTCGGGGTTGATAATTTTCAGTTAACCTATGGTTTTTGCTCCAAAAATTTGAAAAAATATCTAGAAAGCAAAGATCCAGTTACAGGTCTGAAAAATGGGCGTGTTGCTCCTGAACTAGATCAGCACATGGCGCATGAAGTGAATAAAAATGGTAAATATTATTGTAAACGGCCGGGTGCTGCTTGTGACTTTTTTATTTTGGGTTCACCTAGTAATGAAGTAGTAGATTGGATAGTCAGCGAAAAATTACCGTTTGATTCTTTATATTTTTATGGAGTAGATAGACCAATTCATATCAGTTATGGTTCTGAACACAAGAGAGACATAAGGACGTTCACGCCATCGGGACAACCGACACAAAAGGGAATTGAACATTGGGTTAAGGCAGCTAAGGAATTGCAAAGATAGCTTAAGAATTGAATAGAAATAAATACTTGAGGAGAGACCCCAGCCTCGCGTTTCTGATTCGTAAAGTTGATGACACATAACCTAGTTATGGGTTATATATCACTCCATAAATGGAGGCGGTCGTCTTCAGAAAGACATTCCCAGGCAGTAGGTTCCCAACCCACTTACCTAAAAAGAACTACGAGAAAATTTACTCCCCTCCCCTTGTAGGTGTTGGGTTGGGGGAGAGGTCAGATTGGATTAAATCTAAGATAGAACCGCTATAATTGGCTTTTGTCTTTTGTCTTTTTTTACGATAAGATTGTACTAATTTTATCTGATAGGGATCGGCATCTTTGCGCCAATAAAGACGATAATTCTTAATTTCCGCACAGTTTTTTTCTAGAATATGCTGCCAACCTTTAAGGTTTTTAATCGCACTAGGATCGTCTAAAAGTCCCCAATTTTCTTCTTGCTGAGTAAGCCTGACAAATTTTTTGTAGTTTGGATAGTCGGGAGTGACTAAACTTTCTTTTCGGTGCAGAATTGGAGGGTCGTTTATTTTTTTATAATTCTTATGTCTGACGCTTAAATCTCTGAGATCAATCTGCATACTGGTGTGCAGAATTGGATGAGGTTCGGCGTCAAATTCGGGGTAAAATAAGTAAGATATTTTTGGTTGGTTGGTGTAAAACTTGATTAAGGTGGCTCCATCTAATCGGCCGATTGTGCGATTGGCGCAGCCTTCGTAGAGGCGCAACAAAGGGTCGAGTTCCGAAAAAGCTGATATGTGAACTAGAAAGGAACTGGGAAAAAGGGGAGCGTGTTTAAACCCGGTGGTACAGCCAACGACGCTTTGTTGGCAACAGTTAGCAATTACACCAGGGTCGCCTAAACTAAATAGCATTTCTTCAGCCATTTCCCAAGCTTCTTCGTAGGTGTCAAATAAACCTTTTATGTCATTTCGGATTTCTGAAGTAATGTGTTTGGATTTGTGCGATCGCGCAAATTTACTGAGTGCAAGATAAACTAGAAGGTCGAGGCGGCGTTTATGCGCGATCGCATCCCACTCTTTTTGGTCGGTAGCTTGTAAAATTACCTGAAATGCACGACGAAAATTACCAAATTCTGCCCTCAAACCTTCTAACTCTGCTACTTCACTTTTCACTGGCAAACGACCGCGTTCAGTTACAAAAGTCATTAGCGGCGCTAACATTTCCTGGTAATCTTCAAATCGCTTGATATTGGCGCGAACTCTGGGAGTAGTAGCGCGGGAACGAAAGCGCGAAGCGCGGTATGTTTCGGCAAGGCTTTCATCTCGAAAAACAAAGTAAATTCCCAGAGCAACTGGCACCGAATCGACACTGAGAACCTGGTCAATATAAGTTTTAAGTTCTTCCTGTTGGTAGTATTTCTGAAAAGTATGGCGGCGAGTTATCACTCCATCGCCATAAGCAACTTGTCCCGTTTCTCTATCATCAATTAAAACAAGTGCGGCAACAATTAAAACTTTTCCTGTTAGTTCCCACGCTTTTATTAAAGCTTCTCGGCGCTCATCTGTACGTTCAATTACATTGATTACATAGCCGATATTGACGATATCTGCTGGGGTAAGAGGAGTATCAGGAGAATAATAAGGGTCCCACCCTGCGCTGGTGTAACCTTTTTCTGAGATATGGATGATATCGCTACCATGACCGCAACCATAATCAAAAAAAGTTGTATCTTGATTAAATAAGTCAGCTTCCATTGCGAGACGCACCGGACGGGAAATATTTTTGCGGATAATTGCGGCTTTGTGGCGTTCTATTTTTGGCAGTTGAAAGGGCGATATTGGCGCTAGGCGAATAATTTGATGTCCCTGAATTTCGATACCATAATTTTCTAAACATTGCAACCAACCCCGAAGAGTTCCAATGGAAGAAGTTTTGTTTAAAAGCCGCAATTCTTCTTCCTGGCGGGTGAGGTTAGCAAATTCTTCGTAGTAGGGATAGGAAGGGATAACGAAAGTTTCTTTACGGTGGAGAATGGGAGGATTATCGCTGGTGCTGTAGTCGCGATCGCTTATACTCCTATTTTGGATGTCAACCTGGATGCTGGCGTGTAAGGCGGGATGGGCATCAGTATCAAATTCAGGGTAGAACAGGTAAGATATTTTAGTCGGCTGCTCTATGTTGAACTTGATAATGTTAGCGCCATCAATACGATTAAAAGTACGCCTTGCATAGCCTTCGGAGAGTCTCAGCAGAGGATGAAGGTGCGAAAGTGCTGATACATGAACGTAGAGCGCTCCGGGCAAGAGTTTACCAATTTCACTGACTTGGCAACAGTAAGCAATGATACCGGATGCGATCGCATCCAACAAAATTTCAGCAGCAGTTTCCCCAACTTGCTCGTAGTTGTCGCGCAAGGCATTAAGATCAGTTTCGACAGCAGCGGCGATGTTTTCGAGTTGGAAGCGATCGCTAAAATTGTGAAGGGCGAGGTAAATGAGGATGTATTCGCGCCAATGTGCTTGAGTCAAGCATAGAAACAGCAACGCATCCCACTTTTCAACAACTTTATTTCTCATGCTCTCACCATTTCCCCGAAAAACATGATACATACACTGTAAAATTAATGTGTTAATTAAGACGTTGAAGAATTATTAATTGCTCTTAAATAATCTTTTCAAATCGGAAATACGTAGAAAAGCTTATCAATTTATACTCCCTTACTTGCTGTCTTTCTCTACCAGTCACAGAGATCCTGATTCAAAGTATAGAATTCCATAAAACAATCAATCAGTATTTTCTTCCACAATTAGTAAGGAACTTTAAAATGCAAATTCAAGCATTAGCAGCCCAGCAGCAAGGGGCAACTCTCCAGCCCTACGAATTCGCCGTCGAACCCCCACAGGCGCACGATTGCGTCATCAAAGTGTTAGCGTGCGGCATCTGTCACTCAGACCTGCACATGATTGATAATGACTGGGAGACATCCAACTATCCCCTAGTGCCTGGTCACGAAGTCATTGGTGAAGTAGTGGAAATTGGTTCGCAGGTGAATCATATCAAAACGGGAGACAGAGTAGGTGTTGGCTGGCAACGTTCCTCCTGTCTGCAATGCCGCGATTGTCTCAGAGGAAATGAAAATCTGTGCGACGAAAATCAAGGATTAATTGTCACCGGGCCTGGTGGCTTTGCTGACTATCTGATGGTGGATTCTCGCTTTGCCTTCCCGATTCCAGCAGGCATTGAGACAAAATTAGCAGGGCCCTTATTGTGCGCCGGAATCACAGTCTACGCCGCTTTACGCAGTGCGGGAATGACCTCCGGGCAAGAAATTGGCGTGATTGGCGTTGGTGGTTTGGGTCATTTGGCGGTGCAGTTTGCCAGCCGTTTAGGTAACAGCGTCACCGTCTTTACTACCTCAGACGACAAAGCTGAATTTGCCCATCAGCTAGGGGCGCGTCACACAGTTGTTGTCCCTGGTGGAACGCCACCAGCACCCACCCAGAAGCTGAACATTCTGCTGAGTACGGTTCCTGCTTCTGTTGATTGGGCAGCTTATCTGGAACACCTTGATTCTGATGGAACTTTAGTTTTGGTGGGCGTTCCCTCTGAACCGCTAAATGTGCCTATCGGGGCAATGCTAAATAAGCGTCGCCGGATTATGGCATCTCCAATTGGAGGGCGGGCAATGATGCTGGAAATGCTTTCTGTGGCGGAGAAATATGGGATTCAACCGCTGGTTGAAGTGTTTCCTTTTGAGCAAGCTAATGAGGCCATGCAAAAGGTGCGCGATAACAAGGTGCGTTATCGAGCTGTGCTTGCGAAGTAATAGAATTTAGAAGAGTTATGAGTTATCGCAATTCTATTTGATTTCTAGAGACGTTGTATGCAACGTCTCTACCTTTTGTAAATGAACTGCCGAGGCCCAGAGGAAGAGAAGGGAGAAGTTTACCAATGAGTTAGAATGGCTATAGGAGCTTTGAATTAATAGCTATTAAGTCCCTGTTTTAAGAATTTTCCAATTACGTTGCTTTGAGCGTGTAGGGTTTTGTTCCTCTATTAAATTTATAGTTACTAACTACCAATTACCTTGCCTTGAGTTACTATTGCCTACAGAAAAATATTTTTGCGCCTGAATATCTCAGCAAATTGCAGGGGCAGATTCTAGCTTGTCCCTATTTTGCGGTTAACAACTTAAACCGCGACTTTGTGGGGACTAAAGGATTTTCGATTGTATTTCAGCGATCAGGTGTTGCGGAAGTCGAGAGACTTTTTCCCTTTTTTAAACCTTATTTAAGCGTGGCTTTGCATTCGACGTGCAACGCCTTTTATCTCAATCCTTTGATGCTTAAAGAGGGTTCTCGTGTAGATCCGCATATCGACCGCAGCCTGCGTTCTTATTGCAAGACTGTCGAACCGCCAGATAGAGTAAGTGTACTTTATATCCAGGTGCCACCGGATCTTGTTGGAGGGGAGTTAGTGCTACGCTCTTCAAAGCGAAATGTAGGACAAATCCGCCCCCAAGTTAATACTTTAGTAGATTTTCAGGGCGATTTAACTCACTCAGTTAATCAAGTTACAAGTCCAGGGTTTCGCCTGAGTTTGGTTTGCGAACAGTATAGTTTGTCTGAGAAGGAACTTGAAGATATTCCTGAGTTTACGATTGAATCGAGGGCGAAAAAAATGAAAAAAGAGAAATTATGAAGCTGCTAATATACGCCCACACCCTTCAGGGTGGCGCTATACAAGCAAAGCCTGTCTGTATAACCGCGACTTTAGTCGTCAGGCATTTTTACTAAACTCTAGAATTTGCTGGGCGGTAATTTGGGGTTGTTCGAGGTGGGGAACGTGACCGCAATTTTGGAGCCAGATTAGTTGAGATTGCGCGATCGCGTTCCTAAACTTCTCTGCATCTCCCGTCCCCAAAATCCTGTCAGAGTCGCCCCACAAAATCAGCGTTTGCTTGTCAATTTTGGCAATTTTATCGCCCAAAAAGTTGTAACCGCCACTCTTGGTAAAGGCAATTAAAGCATCGTGCCAACCAGCAGAATCTAGGTGCAAAGCGGCACACAGTTGGGCATCGAGGGAGGCAAGAGTTTGATTGTGGTAAGCATTGCGTGAAATGCGATCGCGTACTTTCGGATTCCGCAAAAATGAAGTAGCTAGATAGGCGATGGGCGGAACTAAGAACCTGCCAATATTGGGCGCACTGGCAAAACCAGCGCTATCAATCAGCACCAACTTTTGCACAGCTTCCGGGTAGGTAAGAGTAAAATCTATCGCCGCCGCGCCTCCCATAGAAGCACCCACCAAAATTATTGGCTCTTTTATCAGCGTTTTCCAAAAATAGTAGAGATGGGTTTTAATAGCAGGTGGGCTAAAGGGTAATTTGGTCAAGCGTTCCGTAAACCCGAAACCCAATAAATCCAGCGCCCACGTCTCATTTTGAGCCGCCAGCAGCGGTAAGAGGCGACGAAACTCGAATACGGAGCTATCGAAGCCGTGAAGTAGCAAGATCGGCGTGCCACCGCTACCCTGGTGGACGTAGGTAGTAGCGATCGCTTGTTGCCCAAGAGGAGTAGCGATCGCGTGACACTCAATGCTTTGAGCCAGCGCAATCGAGGTAGATTCAGAGAGTTGCGCGATCGCGGATGGTAGAGAACTGGTAAACATGAATTTTAGTTTACCGTGGAGAAGGGCGATCGAAAAGTCACCCTAGAAGAAATGGAGATCAAACCTTGAAAAATCAGTATTCGCAGAATTGGCAAACACTCGTAGCAGGGATTCTTGCAGCATTAGTGCTTCTCATTGGTCTCAATTCTTTTATTATCATCACCCCAGGCCAAGCCGGAGTAATCAGCATCCTCGGTAAAGCCCAAGATGGAGGTTTGTTAGAGGGAATCCACATCAAACCACCACTGATTTCAGTAGTAGACGTGTACGATCTGACAGTGCAAAAATTTGAAGTTCCGGCGCAAAGTTCCACCAAGGATCTTCAGGATTTATCCGCTAGATTCGCCATCAACTTCCGCCTCGACCCGATAAAGGTAGTTGAGGTAAGAAGGAAACAAGGAACCTTAGAGAATATCGTCTCGAAAATTATTGCGCCCCAGACTCAGGAATCCTTCAAAATTGCCGCCGCCCGGAGAACAGTTGAAGAAGCAATTACCAAAAGAAATGAACTGAAGGAAGACTTTGATACTGCCTTAGGGGAACGGTTAGATAAGTACGGAATTATTGTGCTAGATACCAGCGTAGTTGACCTAGCTTTCTCCCCAGAATTCTCTAGAGCAGTCGAAGAGAAACAAATCGCTGAACAGCGGGCGCAACGAGCCGTCTACGTAGCGCAGGAAGCTGAACAAGAAGCCCAAGCAGAAATCAATCGCGCCCAAGGTAAAGCGGAAGCTCAAAGACTCCTCGCTGAGACACTTAAGGCACAAGGAGGTGCATTAGTTCTTCAGAAAGAAGCAATTGAAGCTTGGAGACAGGGAGGTTCCCAAATGCCAAAAGTTTTGGTAACGGGTGGTAACTCTAATAGCAGTATTCCATTCCTTTTTAACCTGGGTAATCTTCAGGATACATCCGCCCCTCAGTAGATAGTGTTAAAAGATTTACACAATGTTTGACTTTTTAGATTCAGATCCCTCCTTTTAAAGGGGGACGAGGGGAGCTAGAGCCTATTCGCTTAACGTTTTGCTCCCCCCAACCCTCTTTTAAAGGGGGCTAAGAAAATTTGTAGGGTGGGAATTATCCACTCTGAAAAATGCTGAACAATTAAACTGAAATTATGAGCATCTTCACACTACAATCTGTTAAAAAAGACTTTGGCATCAAAGAAATCCTAAAAGATGCCAGTTTTAGCCTCGATCCCACAGATAAAGTTGGATTAATTGGCACCAACGGCTCTGGAAAATCTACGCTGTTGAAGATAATAGCTGGTTTAGAACCGATTGATGACGGTCAACTTTTAGTTAACTCTGGAGTGCGAATTGTTTACTTACCGCAACAACCAGATTTAAACGAAGATAATACAGTTTTAGAGCAGGTTTTTGCTGATAGTGGCGAACAAATGTCCCTCGTGCGGGAATATGAGGAACTGTCAGATAAACTGGCTCACAATCCAGAGGATAGCCAGCAGCTAATGTCCCGCTTCTCTGCTGTCATGCAACGCATGGATGCTACTGGCGCTTGGGAACTAGAAACGAATGCGAAAATCATCCTCACAAAACTAGGAATAGAAGATTTTAACGCTCAAGTTGGTAGTTTATCTGGCGGATATCGCAAACGCATTGCCTTAGCAGCCGCCTTGCTATCAGAACCCGATGTGTTGTTGATGGATGAACCGACAAACCATTTGGATGCTTTATCTGTTGAGTGGTTGCAGAGTTACTTAAATCGCTATCGAGGTGCAATTCTGTTAATTACTCACGATCGTTATTTTCTCGATCGCGTCACCAATCGTATCCTCGAAATCGATAGAGGAGAACTCTACACATACGCCGGAAACTATTCTTATTATCTGGAAAAAAAAGCTCTCAGTGAAGAATCTGCCATCAGCAGTCAACGCAAACATCAGGGCGTACTTCGCCGCGAATTAGAATGGCTGAAAAGAGGGCCAAAAGCGCGTAGTACCAAACAGAAAGCCCGGATAGATCGCGTCCACGAGATGCAAAACCTGGAGTTTAAACAAGTTCAAGGAAAAGTTGATATTGCTACTCCTGGTCGTCGGATTGGCAAAAAAGTTATTCAGGTAAAAAATGTTTCCAAAGGCTACGATGGACGCACTCTAATTAAAGATTTTACCTACGAATTCAGTCCGGAAGACCGCATCGGCATTATTGGCGGCAATGGCGCAGGTAAATCTACTTTAATGGATATTATCACCGCACGCATTCAACCGGATTCAGGCAGCGTTGAAATAGGCACAACAATTCACATCGGTTACTTTGACCAGCACTCTGAAGAATTACTCGAAGCTTTGAACGAAAATCAGCGAGTAATCGACTACATAAAAGAAGTCGGGGAATACGTCAAAATTGCCGACGGAACTCAGATTACAGCCTCGCAAATGTTGGAGCGTTTCTTATTTCCTGGTAATCAACAATATGCCCCAATTAATAAGCTTTCCGGTGGTGAGAAACGTCGCTTATTTCTGTTGCGCGTTTTGATGAGCGCTCCCAATGTCTTAATTTTGGACGAACCGACAAATGACTTAGATGTGCAAACCCTCGCAGTGCTGGAAGACTATCTAGAAGATTTCAACGGATGCGTAATTGCAGTATCCCACGATCGCTATTTTCTCGACCGTACTGTAGAGACTATTTTTTCTTTTGAACCGGGGGGAAATCTACGTTTATATCCGGGCAATTACTCTATATATCTGGAGTTCAAGCAAGCAGAAGAAGAACTTGAAAAGGCTCAAGCTACTGCTAATAATAAGGACAAGCAGAAAGATATTCAATCCAAAGATTGGAAGTCCCAGAGGCAAGCACCAGATAACGGCAAGCCGCGCAAGCTTTCATCAAAAGAGAAGCGCGAGTTTGAGATGCTTGAAGGTAAGATTGCCCAACTGGAATCCCAAAAATCTGAAGTAGAGAAAGAGCTTTATAATGCTCCTCCTGGCAAAATCATCCTGGTTCGGGAACTGTATGAAAAGGTGGAATCTTTAACTCAACAAATTGACGCTGCGACTGAACGTTGGATGGAATTAGCTGAGGTTGAGGCTTAACAGAATAGGAGAGAAATATGAACGTAACGCTAAACCTACACCGGATTTAGAATTAACTAACGAGCCGTTTTACGAACTATTCGGGAAAAGTGCGCTAATATTCATCACCTTCCTGAAACAGCACGCATTGTGAGAATCTATTAGCAGTTATATTACTCGCACACTGGAGGAACAATGACACCAGTAGAGATTCTTGTGTTAGTGGTGATTGCCGCGATTTGCGGCAGCACTGGGCAAGCGTTGGTTGGTTACTCGGCAGGAGGTTGCCTACTTTCGATAGTAGTTGGAATTATCGGTGCATACATAGGACTCTGGGTTGCCAATGAGTTTGATTTTCCTGTGATATTTGCTCTCAATATCGGAGGTAAGCCCTTCCCCATTATCTGGTCAATTATTGGCTCAGCTATCTTTGCAGCCATTCTAGGTTTTGTAAATCGGTTAACTCAAAATAATCGGCGATGATTTGAGGAACTTAAAAACTTTTCTCAAAGAAGATATAGATTAGCTGGTGCCGTAACTCTAAAAAAGCCTTCTTCACAGGAGGCTTTTTATAAAATATGCTTCCTATTAGTTCAAACTTTACTGTTGCGTTAGCAGTTAAATCAAGATAAAGTTTTAGTAGAAGTCGGCTTTCTCTAATGCTCACTTAATTCTAAATCAAAAAATAAAATTGATATGACTTTGACTTGTCAACAACTTCTGCAAAAACATACTCAAGAGTGGCAAGAAGCTACGGTGCATCCCTTCCTTGTGCAATGCAAATTAGGAACTATTCAGCAGAACCAATTCAATACATGGTTGGTGCAAGATTATCTCTTTGTTGTGGATTTCACCCGAATGGTAGGGAGAATATTAGCTAACGCGCCTTCACAACATTTTGATGTAATTTTGGGCGGATTAGTAGCACTGAAAGATGAACTTAACTGGTTTAAGGAAAAAGCTGCTCTGCAAAAGCTAGATTTAGATACCCAAAAACAACTAACTTGCTCAGAATACTGTGACTACATGAACAGCCTTGCTGCAATGCCATACCCAGTTCAAGCGACTGCTTTTTGGGCAATTGAATTAGCATATAATCAAGGTTGGCAGTTGCCTGGGGTGATGCCAGAACCCTACACTGAATTTGCAGACAGATGGGGAAATCCTGGTTTTACAAACTATGTAAAACTTTTGGAACAACAAGCTGATCAGGGGCTACAAACTGCATCAGAAAGCATTCAACATCAAGCAGAAGAAGCATTTCTAAAAGTAGCAAGATTGGAAAAAGATTTTTGGCAGATGGCGTTTAATGCAGCATAGGAAAATCCCCGACGGCGTAGGAGCGAGTTGTTTTTCCGCGCTCCTACCCAGCATTCACGGAGTTTGTTTGGCTTTGATAATATCTATAAAAATTAGATATAAAGCCTGCTGAGCCAGGCTTAGACGGCAAAAGCGCCAAATAGCCTGAGCGCACTGAACGCATTTTTGCTAATCGATATAATCGCTTGTAATATCAAGTTCGTCAGGGTTGTTTGAAGCGATTGGGCGCTCTCCAGCTATAGAAATCGTCTCATCAACGTGAAGATTAGTAGAGGCGATTGGGCGGTGTCCATCTACATCAATAGTGCCTTGAACCTGAATATCATCGGCAACAATTGGACGCTTCCCATCCATATCGACTGTTTCAAGAACCTGAAGATTACTAGGATCAACCGGACGGTGTCCATCTATGTCAATAGTGTTTTGATCCTGAATACTACTAGAAGCAATTGGGCGGTGTCCATCTATGTCGATGGTGTTTTTAACCTGCATATCATCAGAAGCAACTGGACGCTTCCCATCTATGTCAATTGTTTTAGGAGTTTGTTTGTCTTTGCCATCACTGGCAATATTTTTCTCCTCATGATTTGCAGTATTATCCGTACTCATTTTATGGCTCCTTTTTTTCTTCTGTGCTAACGCTACAACTGGCTGAAAGCTGCTGAGCATTGATTGTATTATACAATTTGTACTGTAAGTATTAGTAAAAAATGATAGCTATGATTTTAGAAAGTCCTTTATATACTACAAACTATGGCGCTGCTTATATTGGCGACTCGCTGGAATTACTAGATTGCATTGAACCTGATTCAATTGACTTAGTAATTACTTCTCCCCCATTTGCGCTGCTACGCGAAAAGAGTTATGGCAATGTTGATCAAGAAGCTTATATAGATTGGCTGTTTGCTTTCTGTAAAAAGGTGTATCGCATTCTAGCACCGCAGGGAAGTTTTGTACTCGATCTTGGCGGAGCATACCAAAGTAAACGTCCAGTGCGATCGCTATATAACTATCGTATCTTAATTAAACTATGCGACGAGCTGGATTTTCGTCTAGCTGAAGAGTTTTTTTGGTACAATCCTTCCAAGTTACCTTCGCCGATTGAATGGGTTAATAAACGTAAAATTCGAGCTAAAGATGCTGTTAATACTGTTTGGTGGTTGTCTAAAACTGACAATCCTAAAGCTAATGTGAGTAAGGTTCTGGTTCCTTACTCCGAACGAATGAAAAAGCTGCACGAAAATCCTGAAAAATATTACAAACCAAAAGAACGTCCATCAGGTCACGATATTGGAACAAGCTTTGCTACTAATAATGGTGGTGCTATACCTTCCAATTTGTTGCAAATTCCCAATACTGAGAGTAATTCTCGATACATTCAGCTATGTAAGGCGGTGGGAATTCCTGCACATCCGGCGCGCTTCCCTCAAAAACTACCGCTATTTTTTATCAACTTTTTAACAGAACTAGGAGATACAGTTTTAGATATTTTTGCCGGATCTAATACTACTGGATTTGCTGCTGAAACTGTGCAACGTCGTTGGATTGCCTTTGAACAAAATCCGTCTTATTTAGCTGCTTCTGCTTTTCGATTTCTAGATGCTAATGAAAATAATGATGCAGCCGCAAAACTATTTGAAAAGCTTCTGAGAAAACAAGAAAAAATCAAAATCACACCCTCTGAAACCCAGCTTCACCACAGTTTTATATAATGCTAAATTTTACAACTGAAAACCTCTACCTCACCTGCACCGAATTTCTTGAACAAAGTTCTGAAAAACGGTTGCTGATACTCAAAGAGCTTGGTATAGCGCGTTACGCCGATTTCTTAACCCAAATGCCATTAACTGAGGCAAATGTAGCTTGTGTAATGCGTTTTTTCAAAGATACAAGTCGGGTCAAATTTCCTAATCTTATGAGAGCAGATTTATCTGGCTTAAATTTGGACGGTGTTAACTTTATCCGGGGAGATTTGTCAGGAGCAAATTTAAGGGGAAGTCGTTTATTAGAAGCCGATTTGTTATTTGCCAATTTTACTGGCGCCGACTTGAGAGATGGAGATTTGAGGGGTGCAACTCTGAATGAAACTATATGGACAAATGCTTTAGTAGAGGGGTGCAACTTTGGCACAGGGATTGGGTTAACCAACGAACAGCGCAGAGATTTAAAAATTCGCGCTGCTAGTTTCAACGATTAAAGTGATGATAAGGAAGGAAACTAAACCCGATATAAATATTGGTGTCTTAACGTTTAGTCACTCCGCGAAACTATAATTATTCTTAACTGAAAGTACGCGATCGCGTTTATTGTCGCCTTAGCTTCAAATCAACTCTGCTTGTTCAAAAATCTGTCTTGTTGTTAGTTCCAACCCTGGAAACAGTGTATCCACAATCGGCATAGTATCTGTGTAGGCTTGAATTGTCCCATTAGGTAAAAATACCCAAATATCCATAGGTTCAGGATCTACAACCCACACTCTGGAAATACCAGCCGCAAAATAATCTTTAGCTTTATCTTCAAATTGTTTGAGAGTTTGATCTGGTGAAATAATCTCTATTACCCATTCAGGAATGGCAGGACAAGCTTCATTACGCTTCCAACTTGCGGGTAAGCGTTCATAGGAAATGTACGTTAAATCGGGTACAGGTGCCCAATCCTGACCATTATGCTGCAACAGCACTGCCCATTCTAGAACGATTCGTCCGCGTCCTCTACACCACGCTCCGATGAGAACCCATAAAGCTGATTGTAAAGTCGAATGGAAATATTTTGGAGACACTTTAGGGACTGCTTGACCATCTACAAACTCATATATTACATCTCCTTCTGGTAAAGCCAAAAATTCCTGTAATGTGAGTTTGGTTCCCTTGCTTACATTGACCATCATCTACCTCGATTGGTGAGTAATAAATTTACGATACTAAAAGCTAATTCTGTAATTTATTTTTAAGTTATTTCGCTTTTAATACCTGTCTGTACTTTCCAAAGACTGGCATAAATTCCCCGTTCAGCTAATAGTTGTTCGTGTCGTCCTTCTTCTACTAATTTGCCGTATTCCATCACATAAATACAATCAGCATTGCGGACAGTGGAGAGACGATGCGCGATCGCGATCGTGGTGCGATTGGCGGTAATTCGTTCTAGCGATCGCTGAATCGCTGCTTCTGTCTCATTGTCTACGGCGGAGGTAGCCTCATCGAGAATCAGAATCGGTGGATTTTTCAACACTGCACGCGCGATCGCAATCCGCTGTCTTTGTCCGCCAGATAATTTCTGACCTCGCTCACCTACAATTGTGTCGTAGCTTTCGGGAAGCTGCATGATAAAATCGTGCGCCTCGGCAATTTTAGCAGCTTCTATTACTTCAGCTTCAGTAGCATCGGGACTACCGTAGGCGATATTTTCTGCTACTGTACCATGAAATAAGAAGACATCTTGGCTCACTAACCCGATGCAAGAGCGCAAATCTCTAAAGTTTAAATCACGCAATTCAATCCCATCTAAGGTAATAGTTCCCGATTGAATTTCGTACAATCTCAGTAACAGTTTTACCAGGGTACTCTTACCCGAACCAGTAGAACCCACTATGGCAATTGTCTTCCCCGCCGGAATGTGTAAAGAGAGATTTTTAATAACTGGATTTCGCCCGTTATAAGCAAAAGTGACATTCTGTAATTCCACTTCGCCGCGCACTGAAGCAACGGGTAAGGAAACGTGTCCCGAATGAATCGCAATCGGTGTATCAAGCAGATTCATGACTCGATTTGTGGAAGCCATTGCCCGTTGATACTGATCGAGAGTTTCACCCAATCTTGTTAAAGGCCAAAGTAACCGTTGTGTTAGGAATACTAATACACTGTAAGTACCTACAGAAAGTCTGCCATTTGCGGCATCCATACCGCCGATTAGCAACGTTGCCGTAAAGCCGATTAAGATAATAATGCGAATCAAAGGAACAAAGGCAGAACTGAGAGCGATCGCTTTCCTGTTACTTTGCCGATAAGCCTCACTTTCTTCTGCTATCCTGTTAGTTTCATACTTCTCTGTGACAAAACTTTTAATCGTTGTTATCCCGCTCAAATTATTCGATAAGCGACTGTTGAGCAAACTTACCTTTTCCCGAACATCAGCATAGCGAGGAGCAAGGCGATGCTGAAAAGCAATCGAACCCCAGAGAATAAATGGTATTGGCAACATTGCCATCCAAGCCACACTAGGAGCCAAAATAAAGAAGGCACCGCCAATAATTACAACTGTTGTCGCAACCTGGATCAGATCGTTAGCTCCAGCATCCAAAAAACGCTCTAATTGATTGATATCATCGCTGAGGATAGACATCAAACCGCCTGTGCTACGTTCTTCAAAATAGGCTAATTCCAATTCCTGAATATGGCTGTAAGCATCAAGGCGCAAGTCATGCTGAATATTCTGAGCCAAATTGCGCCAAAGCAGAGCATAAGCATACTCAAAAATAGATTCAAGACCCCAAATAATGAAGCTGAGAAAGGTAATTACTACAAGTTGCCCAAAGACATCTTTTATCCCGAATTTAGCAATCAGAGAAGTATCTTTTTGAACTACCACATCGACTGCTAAACCGATTAATGCGGGTGGTGCTAAGTCAAAGAGTTTATTGAGAATTGAACAAACAGTCGCTTGCCTAATAGCATCGCGATAGTTGTGTCCATATTCAAATAGACGCTTGAAGGGATGCGTCTTAGGCGACCGATTTAGGGATTGTTTACGAGCCAAGGTGATACTTCCCTAGATAGTTAAAGCTGACTTTAACCACTTTAGCAATTATCCAGCTGACAGCTGATGCAACGCTGATAGGTATGAATACCAGTTGGGTTTATCGGCGCAACATTTGAATTGTTGAAACTGCCTATAGGCAAGTCTTTCAAAATCCAAAATCGGAAATGGTATAAGTCTTTACTCTTCTATTTGCGCGATCGCATCCGCTGGCGACACATCGCTATAGATAACAGACATAATACCAGGCAGGTATTCATCCATCATCGTCACGTTGGCATAAACCATCTGTTTGATGAGTGCTGAACTGAGGCGATCGCCTTCAACATCTATACTTGTTTTGTAGCGAATTTCCCCATCAGCAAAGTCTAACTCAAAGTTGCCAACGATGGTGCCAGAATTTGCTCTAGTGATGAACTCTGCGATCGCCATTCGCTTGTTTTCTGGGGCGTTGACTGGGCAAACTGAGTAAAAGACAAATTGCTCTTGTTTCTCTCTTACCTTGGCGTAGCAAGTCCATTTGCCATTTTCCCCTTGGAAAGCCATCTGTAAAACTGGCTGTCCTTTAATCTGGTAAAAAGGCCATTCATCCTCTTTGAAGAAATTGACCATTTCCTCAAAGATTTGTCCGCTAGAAGTTGCAACCCCGGCGATCGCATCTATAGTAACATCCGCCATTTCTTGGAAGAAATCGACAATTCCCTCTAGGATGTCATTGGTGGCATTTTGAGTCATTTCCGACAGATTGGCTTCTGTCCACTCTTTGAAGAAGTTGGCGATCGCATCCCCAATTTCTTCGCTGGAAGTTTCACCATTTGCCAGAGCAGATGGATTAATATAAGCCCAGAATGTACTGTAGCCAGTTTCGCCTGATTCCTGTTGCTGCTTGACGGACAACCCCAACCAGTTCTCGGTATATAGTAGCGGGTGGTCTGGCTGTTCTTGGCTAAGATTTAGGATATAATTTGCCGCTTCGTTAACATCTGCGGCGCGTTCTACTAGGTGCGGTAGCGAATCGGGTTTTAAACTAATTTCAATTTTGATATCTAGTTCTGGTTGGAATTTCCCAGCACAGAAAGAGCCGCGCACTTCCGGCTTAAGATTGAATAAGGCATCGGTGTCGATGTGGTTGTAGAGTTCTGGGTTGACTATTAAGGTGAGACGACACTCTATGAGTTGGTCGTCTTGTTTGGTTAGGGATAGGGCGATCGCGCGGACAGTTAGGGGGGATTGAGCGCGATCGCGTAGGGTTAACTCGCTGTCCAGTTGATAATTTTCAGTCTTTGCGTTCATGTAGAGTTTTCCCTCACCTTAAAATTTCATCGGTTCGCCCCTTTGTCCAATAAACCAAAATTTTTGTGCAAGCTGCTGAAAGCTCTACTCGCGAGAGTGATTGCTTCCCACCCAATCAAGTTATACCCAAAAGTAGAGCATTTGTTTGATGTTAAGCACAGGTGAGGCTATCGCATTATTGCAGGGTATGCGCCAATATAGTGATTGCGCGAAAGCTCGCCAGCCAAGCTGATCGCACCACTCTTACTCACAAATAAATTCCTTTGGCTGACCTTGAATTTGCGCGATCGCTCCCTTGCCACTTACCCCAGAGATCGCACTCCACCATTCGAGCCAAATGAGCAAGCGCATAATTTTTTCAGATGTTGGGTTTCGTACCTTAACCAAATTCAGTTTAATTGTCTATCAGCCAACCATTGACTTAATCGAGGAAAACTCTGAATCGCTTCACCGACTAGGGCTACTGGTTGCGTAGCAGGCTCAATATTCATCTCTTCTCGCAACCAGTTGATGAATTGCTCACGGAATGGATTATCCTCCTGGCTCATTTCTATGTACATTTCTATTCGTTCATTAGTGAAACGCTCAATAGGGGTCTGTTGCGAGCTAGGATTATCTAAATACCGCTCCCAAGAAGCAATCCAATCGTAAATGGCTCCCGTATCGTAGGGAAGAAGAGATAGAAAGTCTCGAAAATTAGATGCAACTACTGCATTGGGAGTGCCTTCACTATCCAACCATACGATCGGTTGCTCTTGTAAGGAGACGCTGTCATTATATTTCCAAAAACACATTAATGAGTGGCTTTTCTGTATACCAATAACTGTGAAGTAAGGTTCAGCTTCTGATTTCAACAAAGAAGTCAAAACTTTATTCCCATTTTCTACGTCCTCAAAATCACAAAATGGTTGTTCTACTGTTCTACAAAATTCCAAAAAACGTTGTAAATCTTCCATTTGTTCTAAAGGTTGGTTGCTCATAGTAATCCCCTTAATTCTTTAGACTTTCCATATCTTGACTGGCAATTTGATTTTCTCCACTTAAGACATTGGTTCGGATCTTATTGATTAAGTCATTCTTTTCTTTCTGGGTAATATTTAAGGCATTGATGTCATCCCATACAGAATTAGTGTTAGCACGCCCTACAACGCCTTTCATTGCGTCAACATCAGCAGCGAGTTCAACTTTCATTAAATCGACCACGATGTCACGTTTTTTCTGCTTTGCCTTAACACCCACTAATTTGTTACTAGCTTTATTGATAAAAGCATCTTTAGTCTGACCGCCCTTGGGACCATAGGTTCTACCTTCCTTATGACGGTTTTCATACAAGTTAATTGCATACCCTGGACGAGCTCTACCTGCCGCTCGACGCACCATATTTCCGCTTGCATCAAAGAAGTCCTGTTGTGCAGCCCATTCAAGAATAGCTGCCTGGGGTTGGTGGTCGGGTGTGAGTTGGTCGCCATGGGGGTTAGGTATACCAGAGTATGTTCCAGTCAATCCTTCTAATAGATAACTATCTATTATCTTACCGACATCTCGATCTCCAGCCAGGAGTTCCCGCAGCTTTTGTGCAAGTACCGTATTTTTCTCTAGTAGTTTCCTTTGCTTGCTGTTCTGTGTTGCAGTGTCCTTTTTCTTCTCCGCTGCATTTACTTCTATAACCACCGGTTCGATGGCTTGCTTCAAGTAGCTGCGGATCTCTACAATCAACTTTCCTTTAGGTGATTGAGGCTTAACATCATATTCGTTTGTATAGAAATCCAGGAAATCATAGATAGATCTTGGTGTACTGGCAACGATAAGTGTTGGTTGCCCACCCCGATCTTCGTAGTAGATGGAGTGAGATTCGCCATTACCTGCATTAAATGGTTCTTTTACGCCAAAAAACTCAGCTAATTTACTATTTTGATCGCCAAAGTAATGGAATAGTTGTTGCATCGTCTGAGCTAATACTTGCTCTGCGGCCTCAGCTTGATTATCTGCTTGTTCAGCCTCGCTTACTGCCTGATCGTTGGGTTTTTGTTTAGCTTCTTGGATTTCTTTAGCTGCTTCCTGAGCTTCTTTCTCAGTATTGCCCAGGTGTTGACGAGCTGTTGCCAACAACGTCTTAGCCTGTGGACGTTTGTCTTCTGCTAGGGTGTCTAACTTCCCTTCCCACTCGTTCAGCTTCGCCTCTACAGAACCAGGTGAACTGGCAACCATCACTGTGACTGAAGTTCCTTGAGTAGTAATCCACAGACGATGGCTCTCACTTTCGGCATTGAAATTGATTGTTTTACCAACTTCACTATCCTCAAGTTTGCCATCCTTGTTATCTTTATTATCCTTACCCTTCTTATCCTTCCCAAACCCAAGCTTACCGCCAATCTTCTTAGCAAACGTCACAGCCTGAGAAATCACCCAGTCGATCGCCTTCTCAATCGGCTGGCGAACCTTCTGAACGATCGCCTGAATCTTCTCGCTAATACCGCCCAAGTTCAACAGACTTGCCATAAAGCTGATTACTACAGGCAGCGCCTTAGACAGAGCATTCTCCACTAACTTCGCCGCACCACCCACAGCACCACTAGCGATCGCCGTCACCGACTCCATCACCGCATTCACCAACTCGGCAATCTGGCTACCGCGCTCAATGAAGAACATGATGATGTCATAAATCGCCTTACACGCCTTAACAAACGCACTAGCCGGGTTCAACAAACTCAGAACCCACATCACCCCACCCTTGATAATCCCATCCACAACAAAGTTCTGGATGTTATCAATCACCATCACCTTCAGATCGCCAACCTGATCCTGAATAGACTGCCACAGCCCCGCAATTCCTTCGTTTTTCAAGATTACGAACATCTCGAAGTTTGATTCGAGGAAGTTGACGGCATTCTCTCCCATTCTCTTCACAGCTCGTGGGCGTATATTCTCATAGACCGTCCCCAGAACCTGCGTCACCAGGCTAAAGATGCCCTTCATGTCTAAGGTTTCTGGCATAGAAATGCCCGCCCCTGCCATAGCGCCAGTTAGCCAGCCCAGCATACCCTTCTTGAGATGCTCCAGGATATTACCCATGAAGTTCTCAAAACCTTGCTTCAGCCCAGAAACTAGATTCCCCAAGAAACCAATCGGGTCAAGGATAATCTTCTCAATCGCACCCGCCGCTTTAGCCAACACGCCCATCAGCAGGTTCTTCAGTTCCGCGATGGTCTTAATCGCCGCAGCCACAGCATCCAGGGCTTTGTCCATCCAAGTGCGATTGGATGCCTTCATCTCTTCTAGTTGGGCATCGAGTTGCTGGAGATTCTCGTTGTACTTCTGTGCCAAGGAGTCAACCAACTCATTCTGCTTGTTATCGACACTCTGCTCTAGCTCATCAAACTTACTCCCAATGTCCTGCGCCGCTTCCTGCCCCACTTGCCTGAGATTTTCCGGCAGCTTGACGACGTAATCATGGATTTGTTGTTTACCCTCAGTAATTTTCTGTTTAGCCTGGTTTAACTGCGTTGCAACATGGTTGGCAATGTCGTTGATGGTTTTGTCCATCTCTGCGAGATACAATTCCCGCCCTTCTTTGAAGAACGCAGTCACCTCCGGCGGCACGTCAAGCAATTTATCTATTAACCAACGTCCAGCCCCTAACAAGCCGTCGTACCGTTCCTTGTAGTCTTCCATGTAGGGAGCCACGAAAGTCTCAAACTTTTGCTTAGCAGCAGCTGCACCCGCATCGAATTTACCGATGACCTCATTGTCTAAATTGTTGAGAATGGTTTCGACTTCTGACTTAGTGGTTTCGTAGAAACCATTAATCTTGGTGGCAACGTTAGCCCGTTCCTGCTCGTCCTTTGTTTTGGTTTCACCTTGAGAGCCAAGCACCTGAGCCAAAACCTGCTCTTTGCTGCCGTGCATTGCTTGCAGCTGCGTTTGCGCTGTCGTCTGTGCCTCAGCTTGCGCCTGCTTCAGTATTCCCTGCTCCTGCTGGCGATATTCTTGGGGCGCTGTAACGGCGTTAGTTTGGGCATCCTTCTTGGCTTTTAATGCTCCCTGGAATTGTGGCTCATTTGACGAAGCCAGTTGTTCTTCGGTGACATTCGCCTCAATCATCTGCTGGTCGAGCGATTGACTACCCTCTTGCAAAGACACCTCAGATGCAGGCTTAGGCTTGGGTGCAGCCTTTTCTGCGCCAATATCAGACGGTGGGCTACCCGCCTTTTCGGGTGTTAGTGGCGTGACGGGTTTGGGTGCGATACCGCTAGTGTCGGGCTGTTCCTTGGCTTTCTCTTCGATGGGGCCAGAAGCTTGCTTCTTCTCCTCTGTCACCTTCGACGACAATTCACCTTTTACAGAGTCGATTTTATTGTTGTTTTTGAAGTTGTCGGCTTCTTCAAGAGTTTGGGGAGTAACAGCAGCAATTTTTTCCATTAGCGCTGCTTTGAATGTAGCAGCGTTAAATTGACCTGGCTGCTGCTGGTTCATCTCCTGAACCTGCTTGTCCTGTGCTTGGCTTTCTACTTCGTTACCTGGAGGTACGGCAGCAGCTTGCGCCTCTGCTGATTTAGCCCCGGCTGGCTGATGCTGTTTTTGCTGTTGTGCGACACTCTTGGTGCGATTGGCGACCGCCTTAAAGCCAGGGTCGTTTTCGGGGGAAGTGGCAGAACTCTCCCCATCCATGCCCGAACCCGTAATCCCCGCACCGTCTGAAACTGCTTGCTTGATACCCTCTGGCGAGGCAATAGCACCACCGTCCTCACTGGAAGTGCTGCCACTCCCCCCATCCATGCCCGAACCCGTAATCCCCGCACCGTCTGAAACTGCTTGCTTGATACCCTCTGGCGAGGCCACAGCACCACCGCCCTCACTGAAAGTGCTGCCACTCCCCCCATCCATACCCGAACTCGCGATCGCTGCACCGTCTGAAACTGCTTGCTTGATACCCTCTGGCGAGGCCACAGCAGCGCCGCCCTCACTGGAAGTGGCAGCACTTACCCCATTTATGCCCGAACTCGCGATCGCTGCACCGTCTGAAACTGCTTGCTTGATACCCTCTGGCGAGGTCACAGCAGCGCCGCCCTCACTACTTCCGGCTGGTATCGATGGCGCACCAGCACCGCCACCTGCTGGTTTCTCGATAGTCTTAGCTGGTGTTGCAATGCTCTTAGCCTGTTGCCCTGCTGGTGTTACATCAGCCGTAGGTGAGGAAGGGGCAGCCTGCGGTGCTAGTTCGGCTTCTTTTACTGGTTGTTCTTGCCGATTCTCCTTCAGATGTATCGATGGTTGGCTGAAGTCTACTTTGGCTTGCAGTTTGTTTCCCTTGTGCGGCTGGTTGCTGAAAGTCTTAACCGGAAGCCCACCACCTTGCTGAATAGTGTGAGTCAACTCATGCGCTGTCAACTCATCCTTACCAGGAGATTTCCCTTCGGCAAAGTAAATATTGCTACCGTGAGCAAACGCCTGCGCCCCTAACTCCTTATTCATCTGGATAGCATTGCTATCGGTATGCGTCCGCACAGAACTCAAATCAGCTCCAAAGCGCGGCTCCATGAACGATCGCACTTCCTCCGATAACGGGCTACCTCCACCTTTACTACTGGACAGACGGCTCTCTAAGTGGCGGCTCGCGTCATTGCTGGCAGCTATTGACCGTTGCAGTAAGGAGTTGGTTTGAATCGGTTGTTGCTGCTGCTGGCGTTTATCGGGAGCGGTGATTCTTTTAATTAAGGCGTTTGGTTCAGGAAATGCGGCTTGTGTCTGGGAGGAACGCTGAATGTTGCGATCGCTAACCTTCCCGAAAAGCTTGCTTTGTACCTGTGGGACAGCAGGTTCTGGCATTGCCATCACTTGCGCTGCCATAGAGTCAGCTTCCTGCTCGTATTTATCCCCCGGTTTGCCAATGACGAGTTTCGGCTGCACAACGGGCGGTGCGCCGGATACCTTCACCCGGCTGAAGTCAAAACCGCAGCGTCTTTCTGTCTCCAGTTGGGATAAGTCTGGTGGTGGTGGCGGGTCGGGCGTGGCTAGTGCTGTGGCGACACCCGATGATGCTGTCGTCTGTGTGGTTTCCTCTGCAAACGGGCGCGATCGCATCAACTCAGGCTGCACCTCCCTAGCAGGGGGAAGTGGTGTTGAGGCAGCTTTGGTCTGGGGTGGCGCTATTTCACTCATGGGTTTTGTTTTTGATGTACTGGCGCGATCGCGCCAATATTACATCCAAGTATTGTTTTCTCTTCCCTTTGGTAGATCCCCTCTCCGCCTTTCACCACTTTCACTACTTAAAAAACTTTTGGCATCTCTATAAAGATATATTTTTCAGAGGATTTGAAAGGATTGTGGCAGAAGTGTAACACAAGTTTTAAGCTGTCAACTTTTTAATAAACAAAAAGAAACGCAACACCCATTGTCTAAAATTAATGAGTTTCCCAACAAAATCGGTGATGTATCAACCGCAGGAGCGATCGCTCTATGGATGGACTAGACGAACAGCTGCGAACTTTGGTCAAACAAGCCTGTGAACATCCTCCAGGTAGCCCAGAACGCCAGAAAAACTTAACGAAAGTCATTCGCCTAGCTACAAAAAAGCTTTGGAAAGAACATACACCTTACTATGAAGATGCTCTGCAACAAACATGGGTATATTTTTGCCACAATATCTGCGAAGCAACTACAGGGCAAGTGTATGACCCCACCAAGGGCAGTGTCGTCACTTGGCTAAATACCTATCTAAAGCGGCGACTGCAAGATTTTTACATAGATACTCAAAAGCAACAAGCCAGAACAGCTCCAGGCCAGATAAAATCAGCAAGATCCGGCGAAATTAACGATATTATTGACCCAGTAGACATCTTGGAAGCCGATCCAGATGTTCCTCCCATGCTGGACGATGTAAGAACATGGGCCGAAGCAGATTCCACAGGCGAACTGCGCCGCATTTCCATAGAAGGTTATCCTAAAATTACTGCCCAAATCTTAATATTGCGGCGTTTGCCCCCAGAAGCAAGCTGGAAAAAGCTTTCAGCAGAATTTGGTCTACCAGTTTCGACATTGAGTAGTTTTTACCAACGCCAGTGCATTCCTCGGTTGCGTAAATTTGGCGAATCGGAGGGATATATATGAAGGAGGGTTACAAATATGAGTTACATCAGAAAATAATATTATGAGTTACACCACTAATGAGAGAGAATTTGCTCTACCTCTGCCTATAACCCAAGCAGCACGTAGAACAGCGCAGCAGTTTGCTAATTCTATGCCAACACCTGATAAAGCAAAGCAAGTTCGTTTGAACACGCTGGCTGTGTGTGTGGTGAATGACTACTTACAGATGATGGGGATTTCTTGCGATCCAACAGCCAGCGATAGTTGGAACCCAGTTGTCCGAATGTGCGCTGATGTGGCAGATTTAGACGTGACAGGGGTAGGTCGCTTGGAATGTCGTCCTCTATCAATGCGATCGCTGACTTGCGATATTCCCCCCGAAGTTTGGTCAGACCGAATTGGCTATGTAGTAGTTCAAATAGATGAATCATTGCACTCAGCATCTGTGCTGGGATTTACCGAAACCGCAGATGTAGAGGAGTTACCTGTCAGCCAACTCCGACCAGTAGAAGATTTAATTGATCGCTTGAGTCAACTCGCGCAACCCTCCGCCGCACCTGTTTCTGGCAAGATGGTGAAATTGAGCCAGTGGCTTCAGAATGTTATTGATGCAGGTTGGGAAACGGTGGAATCTGTCTTACACCCGGAACAATCAAGTTTAGCCTTTAGTTTTAGAAGCAGCGAAATTGCAGTAACGACCCAAGACGATTTAGATACTGGCATTAGACGAGCTAAGATGATTGACTTGGGGATGCAGTTAGCGGGGAATGCGATCGCGCTAGTTGTAGAACTCAGTCCAGAATCCGAACAAAGATATAATATCCTCGTCCAGTTGCATCCTGCTGGCTCCTCAAGTTATCTACCCCCATCAGTGCAACTGCTGATACTCGATGAATCTAAAGCAATTTTCTTAGAAGCAGAAGCTAGAAGTGCCGATAATTACATCCAATTAGAGTTTAGCGGAGAACCGGGCGAAAGGTTTAGCATTAAGGTAGCTCTGGGTGATGCGACGCAAGAGGAAAATTTTGTTATTTAGCTTAATGGCTAATTCTTCATTAGCCATTAGCAATGAACAATGAACAATTAGCAATGAGCAAGTTAGTTGTCCTTAAGTTAGGGGATGGTAGCTTTGATAATGGATTTCCAGTCACATTGCAGATTGGAGACGATGGATCTCGCCCATTTACCGAAATCATCGGCAAGTTACCTCCAGCACCAGAAATTCCCCAACATTACAACATCTGGAGATTAGCTTATCGTCGCTTGGGAGCTAATTATAGGTTAGAAGCCAAACCCGGACAACTGACCAATGTTTCCAAGATTGAGGACTGCACTCTGGCGGCAAATGTGTTGCGCCTCCGCTTGAATTTTTGGCTGAATTCCGAGTCATTTCGCGAAATTAGAGAGAAACTGTTAGAACAATTGATGCCCTCTGACAAAGTAAGGGTTATCGTTCAAACTGAAGACTTATGCTTGCGGAGATTACCGTGGCATCTCTGGGATTTATGCGATCGCTATCCCAAAGCAGAAATTGCCTTAAGTGCGCCCGCCTACGAACGTGTAGAACACCAATCGCCACCCAAAAACGGAGTCAGAATCTTAGCAATTATCGGTAATAGTGCTGGAATTAATACCCAGGCAGATCGCAGATTATTAGAACATATACCTAACGTTCAAATTACCTTTCTTGTAGAACCGCAACCCGAAGAACTAACTGAACAGCTTTGGAAACAAGGCTGGGACATTCTCTTTTTCGCCGGACATAGTTGCAGTCAAGGCGATGGGGAAACAGGTCGAATGTATATTAATCAAACTGATAGTTTGACAATTGACCAACTAAAATATGCTTTAAAAAAAGCTGCTTGTAGTGGCTTAAAAATTGCTATATTCAATTCTTGTGATGGATTAGGATTAGCACGAAATCTGGCATCATTACAAATTCCGCAAATTATTGTAATGCGGGAACCAGTACCAGACGTAGTAGCACAAGAATTTTTGAAATCTTTTATAGAAGCCTTTGCCCGTGGCGAATCATTCTATTTAGCAGTGCGGGAAGCACGGGAAAGATTGCAAGGATTAGAGGCAAAATTTCCTTGCGCTACCTGGTTGCCACTAATTTGTCAAAATCCCGCTTTTGTGCCTCCTACTTGGGAAGAACTGTGCGGTTACAACAAATCTGTTAAATCGAATTCCCAGGTCTTAATAAACCTCCGTACAGCGTTTCTTACCAGCATCCTAGTAACCTTATCCATAATGGGAATTAGGTATTTGGGAATATTTCAGAAATTAGAACTAAAAGCTTATGACCAAATACTGCGGCTGCAACCACACGAAAAATCAGATCCGCGCCTGTTAGTAGTCACAGTTACGGAAGCAGATATTCAAGCTCAAGATCCAGCAAAAAGACGCGGTTCTTCTCTATCAGATGTCGCACTCAATAAACTTTTGCAAAAGCTATCCGAGTATCAACCACGAGCAATTGGCTTAGATATTTATCGCGATTTCCCTGTAGATTCAACTCAGAAAGATTTAGCAACTCGTTTGGAGAAAAACGAGCGCTTGATGGCAATTTGCAAAGTTAGTGCGCCAGAAGTTGCTAACTTTGGAATTAAACCCCCGCCGGAAATTCCCCAAGAACGCTTAGGTTTTAGTGACTTTATAGTTGACGATGATGGCGTTGTCCGTCGCCATCTACTAATTATGAGTCCAGACCCGGCATCGCCGTGTACTACACCCTACGCTTTAAGCGTACAATTAGCATTCCGTTACCTGGACGCAGAAGGCATCTCGCCTAAATTCACCCCAAAAGGAAACTTACAGATCGGCGATGTTGTTTTCAAGCCCTTAGAACCCCATACTGGCGGCTACCAACAAGTAGATGCTTGGGGGCATCAAGTGCTACTTAATTATCGCTCGCACCGCTCCCCCCAAGATATTGCCAAACAAGTCACGCTTACAGATGTCCTTAAGGGTCAGATAGATCCCAATTCAGTCAAAGATCGAATCGTGCTAATCGGTACTACCGCCCAAAGTTTTCCTGATGAATGGGCAACACCCTATAGTACGGGTCAGTGGTATGAGGGGAAAATGCCGGGAGTGCTGGTTCACGCGCAGATGGTGAGTCAAATCCTCAGCGCTGTTCTAGATAAGCGAAGTTTATTATGGGTTTTGCCCCAGTGGGGTGAAGTTTTGTGGATCTGGGGTTGGTCTGCAATTGGTGGAGTGCTGGCTTGGCGTATAAGGTTGGGACTAAATTTGGCGATCGCGATCGCAATCGCGATCGCGTGTTTATGCGGATTATGCTTTGCTTTGTTGGTAGAAACCACTTGTTGGTTGCCACTCGTTCCCCCAGCCTTAGCCTTGGTTGCAACGAGTGCAAGTGTGGCATACACAACATCTAAAACTCGACAACAGCAAAATACATCTAAATTTTAGTCATGAATCGCTTACAATTACCCCGCCAAAAATTAATACTGACGAGCGCATTTGCTCTTTTTCTCGTCAGTAATACCTTCTACATTACGCACTCACCAGCGCAACCTCCGGTAAGCTCATTAATTTCAGCAGTGCGCTTCGTCCCGCCCACAGTACCACCAGAAGGACAGCGAGATGCACCCAAAGGACGACCGCGAGGTGGGGGAACTCGTGGCGGCGACAGACTATCTCTGACTGCCTTGGTGCCTGTTACAGAGGAAACTTTGGCGGCTCGAATAGCCGGAAACCAAGCTAGACTTTCAAACGAGAAATCTGTTTTAGCATTAACAGTTGCTGAGTATCCCGCTTTGTGGTTTTACGTTCCTTTTGCCTTAAGTGGCGATCGCCCGATAACGTTTGTGTTACAGGAATATCAGGGTAAAGAGCATCAGGGTAAAGAAATTTACAAAACGACTTTCAGCGTCTCCCAAGCCCAACCCGGTTTGGTACAATTCCGTCTTCCGGCGAATGCAGCACCTTTAGAAATTGGCAAAATGTACCATTGGTTCTTCGCAATTTCTAGTGATGCGGAGGAATCTGTCTATGTTGACGGGTTTATTCAAAGGATTGCACCTCCTGAGACTCTGGCAACTCAGTTACAGCAAAGTACGCCACGCGATCGCGCGGCGCTTTATGCTGCTAATGGCATTTGGCATGATGCGCTAGATACACTCGCCCAACTCCGCAGTGCTAATCCCCAAGATGCCAAACTCACCACTGATTGGGAAAATCTATTTAAGGCTATTGGTTTAAATGCGATCGCTAAAGAACCCATCGTTCAATGTTGTACGCCAAATTGAAGGGATTGGGGATTGGGGATTGGGAATTGGGGATTAGGGATTGGGGATTGGGGATTGGGGATTGGGAGGACTCTTACCCAGTCCCTACTCCCTAGTACCCAGTCTCTAGTCCCCAGCCCCCTTAAATTACCGAATATCCTCATAGAACTTCTTGAGGTATGTTCCAGAAACACCCAATCCCCAGAGAAAGCCGATATAAAGATATATAGCTGTAGCCTTGAGCGATCCCCATTTTGCTACGCGGCGATCGCTACTTTGCACAACTCGGTTTACTTGACGAATTTTGCCGCGTTGCACCAGCTTCAGGCACAAGTCAGCTTCTTCTAAAATGGGTATGGCAGGATCAAACCCACCAGATTCTAAAAAATCAGCGTGACGACAAAACATCACCTGATCGCCAAATAATAATCGCAACCCTTTAAAAAACAAATGCGGTCGAAAAATTAGCGGCGCGTAGTAAGTTTTAAGGTAATTGTGCAGGGAAACTCCCCAACGTGTTGTTTGTTCGCCTGTCATCAGGGAAATAAACCCACCGCCAGCAACAGTTTTGTCTGCTAAAGTTTGTTCAATTACTGCTACCAGATCATCTGGTACAGAGGTATCTGCGTGTAGAAAGCAAAGAATATCCCCCGTTGCTGCTGCTGCGCCTTGGTTCATCTGCACCGAACGCCCGCGTGTGTCGGATGAGATGACACGTATTGTAGATGAACTGAAGCGATGCGCGATCGCAACTGTCTCATCTTCACTCCCGCCATCGACTATCAGCACTTCCTTTGCAGTCGGTTCCAGTACACTCAACTGGCGCAAAGTGCGTTCCAGACACTTCGCCTCATTCAGAGTAGGAATAATAATCGAGACGCGAGACATTACCTAGCCGGAAAGAATAATTTTACTGAGACTTGTCCCCCAATTTACCCTTGGGGTTGGGGGGTCAAAACGTTAATGCAGTGGGCATCCATTCAAAGTTATACAGCTGCGATCGCATTCGCTTACCGTCTTTGTTGAGCCAATTCTACCAGACGACGAATCCACTCCTCAGTCGGCGGGTGACTACGAAAAAGAAACTGCACTCTCACTTTTTCGTCGTGTAGCTTTCACTTTCTCGTCCCCAGTCTCTGACTGGGATGCTTATTGGGAGCTTCTTTTGCCTCCATGAATAAGAAAACTCTCACATTGAGACACTGCGCTGACGCGCCCCTTCGCTAACAAAAACAAGCATTCCCAGCCAGAGACTGGGAACGAGGAAAAACGAGGAAAAACCTAACCTACAATTTTTCTACCTGCGGATTATCGGCTGTTCAACAGCGTCTCGGTACTGTTGAACTTCTTCGGTGTAGGCGATGGGCAAAACGCATTCGACGTTTTCATGGGGACGAGGAATGATCACCCAGGATTCCAGCGCCCCACCATAAACCTTCTCTATTGCCGCAATACCAGCCTCCATAGAGGTTTTAACCTCAGAAACATCCCCGCGAATGTTGACTGTAAAGCGAGCGCTACCGACTCTTATATAGCCAACTAGGGTGACTCGTCCAGCTTTAACCATTGCATCTGCCGCTGCTAGCACAGCAGGAAAACCTTTGGTTTCTATCGATCCAACTGCCTGTGGCATTGGCAATCTCCTAACTATGAATTAATGAAGTTATCTGGCGTAAGTATTAATTGTACGAATTTTCGCTACACCTTTTGACGGAAACGCCCACTTTCTTTGCTTTCCAGCCTTTTGACTAGCATTTGGTGGGCATTACCTAGCCCAAATTAAGATACGGTTTTTGACTAATTTCAAGCCCTGCACCCAGGTGGCGCTGGTTAAGTTTAAAACAAACCAACACCAGCAGATGCACCATAGACAAGAACAGTGACATTAAATACCTGCTTTGATTAAGACCATTAACCGGGTTTGATTTGGTTGGCGTTCTCCAGGCTTAGTCCTGGAGAACGAGTTTAATAATGGCTTCCAGATTTGCGGTGATGCACTGCTGTAACACCTTCTTGCTGTAGCAGCTTGCCATTTTCTACTACGGAGTAGATTAACCAGTGGTCGCCACATTCCATCCGGTTTCTGACGGAACATTCCAGATAGGCGAGAGCATCGCTGAGAATAGGACAACCATTTTCCGATTCTTGCGTGGCGACACCAGCAAATCTGTCTTCACCGGGGCCAAAAGGTTTAAGAAAATGCTTCATTAAACCCAGATGTTTGCCTTCTGGCAAGATATTTAACACAAAGTTTCCGCCGGAGTGCATTAGCGATTCTATAGCTCGGTCTTTGGCGACAGCAACAGTTAAACCAGGTGGGTTGAAGGTTGCTTGGGAAACCCAAGAAGCTAACATTGCTCCACTGAGTTCGCCTTGTTTAGTGGTGACGACACAAACAGAACCAACTAAACGCCCTACTGCTTGTTCAATTCGAGCCGTTTGCGAGTCACTGGTTTGCTGTTTGGGTACTCTTGCTTTTTTAGCTTTTTTCAAAGCTTGAGCAAAGTCTGTACCAACTTCTTCGCAGTATTTGAGCGTTACATCTGTGGGCTTAAATTTGACGCGGATGGGGTCAAAGCCAAATTGATAACCAGCATCTTTTAATTTGCCTTCAATTAAATCAATTGCTTCGCCGCTCCAACCAAAGGAACCAAAAACACCAGCGAGTTGAGTTTTGGTGGCGGTGGATAGGACAATTCCCAGTGCAGTTTGAATCGGGGTGGGAGCATGACCGCCGAGGGTGGGAGAACCCATGATAAACCCGGCGGATTTTTCCACAGCTTCTTGAATTTCAGCGGGTTCGGCAAATTCGCAGTTGATAGATTCGACAGCAACACCAGCTTTAGTGATACCAGTAGCGATCGCTTGCGCTACTGTCGCCGTATTCCCATAAGCTGAAGCATAGATTAGGGCCACGCTCGTTTCAGTAGCTCTTTGCTTCTCGCTCCATTGTCGATAAGCCTGAGTTAGAGGTATCAAACTGTAGCGTACCAAAGGGCCATGACCAGTAGCATAGAGTCTGGCGGGAAAATCTCTTAGTTTATCCAGTGCTGTCTCCACCTGACGAGCGTGGGGAGCCATGAGAGAATCGAAATAGTAGCGTCGATCCTCACCAAACACCGTCCACCCTTCGTCAAATACTTGATCGCCGCAAATGTGCGCCCCGAATAGCTTATCTGTGTACAGAATTTCCGTTTGCGGGTCGTGGGTACAAAGTTCATCAGGCCAACGGGGACTAGGCGTGGGGATAAATTGTAAGTGATGACCATTACCTAAATCTAGGGTTTCTTCCCCTCGCATCACGGCAATTTTTAAACCGTGTTCTTGCAAGGTGTCATTGAAGGTGTTTTTGAACAATTCTCGTAAAAGTTTCGCCCCTGGATTTGAACAAACAAAGGTAATCTGAGGAGCTAGTTTTAGTAAAGCATTGAGGGTGAATAAGCGGTTGGGATTAACGTGTCCCAAAATTACATAATCCAGCTTTTTAACATCAATTCGCTGTTGCAAAGCCGAGAGAAAAATTTCTGTGAACGATTCTCCCGGCGGGTCAAAAAGCGCTGTTTTATCCGCTTGAATTAAATAGGAATTAGCTGTTGTGCCTCGTTGTAAGGCATATTCTACTTCAAACTTGAGTCTTTCCCAAGTGCGCGATCGCAACACGGTTGTATCTGCACCAATGGGGAGAACTTGAACATCGCGGGGTTTGGTGGTTGTCATGGGTGATGATTTAAACGCAAAGGTTAACGCAAAGGTACGCAGAGGGTTAAAGATTGTTGACTACTCTTTTGATTCCGTCTTTTAGGTGGAGTACGTTGAAGTTGATTAGAAGACCTAGTTTACAGTTTGCTAATCTAAGCTAAGTTAATAGTTGGGTTTGATGGATTGGATGAATGGACTCTACTGCTTGCAGTTCTACGATTACTTTTTTTCTACTAACAAATCTATTTGATAAGCGCATTTTAAACGTAGTTCTTCCTAAACTAAAGCCAAGGGTTTTCTGGGTTATACTATTAATCCAGCTTTATTTAATTCGTAATTTAGACACGCTAGGTAAGCTGATTCTAGTAGTCCTGTCCCTAACTTGGTATGCACTTTCATCGCCTACCCAATGTCCCTTGATTACTCGTTTTCAGTCATTCTTGGTAAGCTTTTTAAACGCAAAGGTTCGCAGAGGATCTCTTTGCGTACCTCTGCGTAAACCTTTGCGTACCGAGAGCGTTAATAATAATTTCCGACTTTGCGATGGTGAACTGCTGTGAGTGCGTCGGGTTTGGAAACGCGACCAGATTGCACGGTGCTGTACACTATCCAGTGATCGCTACAATCCATGCGGCTTGCAACTTCGCATTCCATGTAGGCTAATGCGTCCGTGAGAATTGGGGAACCGTTCTCGGCTGGTTGGGTTTTTATCCCCGCAAAGCGATCTGCACCGGGCGGGAAACGCTTGAGAAAGTGTTTCATTAGTCCCTGGTAGTTGCCTTCTTCTAAGACGTTGAGAACGAAGCGATCGCCTACTTGCATCAATGACTCAATAGCACGATCTTTGGCTACGGCAATTGTAAAGCCGAGTGGTTGGAAGCTGGCTTGCGATACCCAGGATGCAAGCATCGCCCCTGTGACTTCACTTTTTTTGGCGGTGATGATGTATAATCCACCGCTAATGCGTCCCAGTGCTTTTTCGAGGTCGTTATCGAGGGATTTTTTCTGCTTGATGTTGCGATCGCGTGTCAGTAATTGTCCTAAGTCTGTACCCGCTTCTTCGCACAGTTGGTAGGTGAGTTCGTTGGGTGTGTCTTTAATCCGAATCGCGGGAAAGGCTACCCTTAAGCCCAATTCTCTAAATTTACTCACTAACGGATCGACTGGTTCATCATCTCCGCCGTAAGACTCGAAAATCCCGACAGTTTGTTTGTCTTTGGCGGCTGCTAAAACTGTACCGATAGCGGTTTGGGCGGTGGCGGATGCGGCTGGGGGTGTAGCAATAACTAAGCCAGAGGAACGTCCCACCAGTTCTTGCACTTCCTGCGGATCGGCTGATTTTAAATCTACCATCTCGACTGCAACACCAGTTTTGGTGATGCCTTTGGCAAGAGATTGGGAGAGGCGATCGCTATATCCATAATCGGATACGTAAAATACAGCTACGGTGGTTTCGCCTTTGGTTTGGGCTTGACTCCACTGGCGATAACGTCCGGTCAGTTCTACAACATTATGGTGTAATAATGGGCCGTGTCCGGTGGCAATGGTGCTAATTTGGGGCAGTTCTCCCATCCGCTTTAGGGCTGATACCACAGAACGGGCATTAGGAGCCATTAAACACTCGTAGTAAAACTGATAATCCGCTTCAATGGCTGCTAAGTCTTCGTCAAAGATGCTATCTGAACAATAGTGCATCCCAAACGCATCGCAGGTATATAGGGTTTGGGTTTTGTGGTCGAATGTGAATATGGTGTCAGGCCAGTGCAAGTTGGGCGCGATGACGAATTCTAATTCGTGTCCGTTGCCTAAGTCTAGCTTGTCTCCATTTTTCACGATGCGCCGTTCAAATGGCTGATGGACGAAATCTTCTAAAAATTGAATTGCGACTTTTGAACCGACGACGGTTGCTTGGGGTGCCAATGCCAACACATCTTTGACTAATCCGCTATGATCTGGCTCGGTGTGGCTGATAATTAGGTAATCAATTTCTTTGGGATCGATGATACCTGTCAGGGTGTCGAGATACAGTTGCCGGAATTTTTCGTGGGAGGTGTCAACTAAGGCTGTTTTCTCGCCCCGAATTATGAATGAATTGTAGGTGGTGCCGTTTTGCAGTCCAAATTCTATGTCGAAGCGATCGCGATCCCAGTCAAGCGATCGGATCGTTGTCGTATCGGCTGTGATTTCTTCTGTCTGTATGGTTAACCGCTTTTGGGTTCGGTCTGTGAGTAATACCATTCTCTGACCTCCTTATAAATAACCCATAGGTATTTTTTCTTCTTTCATTCTGACACGAGCCGCGTTGTAACGTTTTATTAAAAAACCTATGAGTGAGCTAAGAAATATCAATACGTGGAACCGCAAAGACGCAAAGATAAGAATTGGCTAGGTTTGATGATTGGGAATTCACGGCTGCACTGGGCGCAGTTTGTGGGAGAGACGCTTGAGAAAGCTTGGGATACTGACCATCTATCGACAATTCCCAATTCTCAATTCCCAATTCCCAATTCCCAATCAATTTATCTGGCTTCGGTGGTTCCAGAGCAAACAGCACTTTTGCAAGCTTACACCGATGTTCGCGTGATTACGTTGGATCAATTGCCCCTAGAGGGAGTTTATCCCACATTGGGAATTGATAGAGCTTTGGCTGTGTTGGGTGCTGGTGAGGTTTGGGGTTTGCCAGTGTTGGTTATTGATGCTGGAACTGCGTTAACTTTCACGGGTGCGGATGCTAATGGTCGGCTGGTAGGTGGGGCAATTTTGCCAGGTTTGAGGTTGCAGCTAAATTCTCTGGCTCAAAAAACTGCTGCCTTGCCAAAAATTGAATTACCTGATAGGATGCCGCCACGTTTTGCTCGGAATACACCCCAGGCGATTCAGAGTGGTGTGATTTACACCGTTTTGGCTGGGATAAAAGACTTTATCGAGGCTTGGTGGCAGGATTTCCCAGAAAGTAAGATTATTTTAACTGGAGGCGATCGCGCAATTCTCCTCTCCTATCTCCAAACCCAATTTCCAGAAATAGGGAATCATGTAATCACTGACTCCAATATAATTTTTTTAGGAATGCGGTCAGTAGTCAGTAGCTACTGACTACTAACAAAAGCTCGAATATACTGAGCTACCACATCTGGCAATGCTTGCGGTAAATCATGTCCAGCATTGCTGATGATTTCCAGTTGAGCTTGTGGGGATAAATCAGCGTAGGCTTGACTTTGGGCGATGCGATCGCGTGAATCTTGTCCGCCTTGCAAAATCAAAACTGGAATTTTCAGCCACTCCAATCGTTCCTTTAATAATTCTGCTTGAATTTCAGCGCGGCGACGTTGATACAACAACTTAGCAGCAGTGGGAGACTGTAACGGCTGTTGCTGTCTTTGGGTCTTTTTGCCGGTTTTCTTGTGCCAACCCAGCCGACTTGTGAGACGAGAAAGCGATCGCATACACCAAGATGCCGCCCTCGACACCTTCATTAACAACGGCGGAGTTATCTTATATTTCTCAGCTTCCACCCCAAAAGGCGCTACCAGTACCAAGCCGCGAACCTGCTCTAAATATTTCAGCGCAAAGCTTGCCGCAATCCATCCGCCCAGCGAGTGACCAACTAAATAAACCTCCCGCTGTCTCAACGCCTCCAATAAATCAGCCAGACATTCAACCTCTAAATCAATCGAGTAGTGGACGTTAGGGCGTTCTGACTCACCAAAACCCAATAAATCTGGCGCGAAGCAGTGGTAATCTTCACTCAAATGCTCGATAACCGATAGCCATTGACTGCTATCGTCAGCGGAGCCATGTAAAAACACAATTGCTGTCCCTTGACCGACTTCATGCCAGAAAATTTGTCCTTGAGACAGTTTAATTCGAGAATTGCGTAACGGTATCATCCTAAATTTTAGATTTTAGATTTTAGATATTAGATTTGGGATAGATTTAAAATCCGAAATCCCAAATCCCAAATCTAAAATTCTGTTAAGCGAGCGTTGTTAAGCCGTTCAAGTAGTCCTGTAACTGCTTATCGTGGTCATGAGAGAGTTTGCCTTGTGGCAGAGTCTCCTTAGAGAAAGCTTGTACTTCACTAACTTCCAGCGTATCCTGAACCTGCATCGATCCCTGAACTTCTGCTTCAACTGCTACACAAATCGAATGAAGTCTGGGATCGCGGTCTGGTGCTGAATATACCCCAACTAAGCGGCGGATTTTCACTAACTCCAGTCCCGTTTCTTCAGTCAACTCTCGCCCTGCGGCTGTGGCAATGTCTTCACCCCAATCGACAATACCCCCAGGTAAACCCCATTGTCCCGTGTCTCGCCGCCGAATGAACACAATCCGACCATCCGGTAAAATCGGGATGATGGTGGTGCCGATGATGGGATGGCGGAAGATGATCCCCAGCACTGTTTGAACAAATCGCCATGACCGACGCATTGGTTAAGTTCTTAGCTTTGTTTATTGAGTTAGGGACAAGCAAAAAGCTTGAAAAGTTTCAAAGTACATAGATCCGGTTAATCAAATGAGTTGCCCCTAAGTGGTAATTTTTGATGCTATAGCTGGGCCAGAATTTCCGCTGCGTGAGATTCCGGTTTGACTTTGAGATAAGTCTTCTCAATCGTACCATCTGGACTAATTACAAAGGTGCTGCGCTCAATTCCCATAAATTCTTTGCCCATGAATTTTTTTAGCTTGTAGCACCCGTAAACGGTAGCAACTTTCCCTTCTGGGTCGCATAGCAACAAAAAAGGTAGCTTCAGCTTGGTGGCAAATTTGGTATGAGATTTAGCATCGTCTGTACTGATGCCCAGAACTACGATATCGCGTGCCTGGTAGTCTGAGTAAGCGTCTCGAAAGCCGCAAGCTTCTTTAGTGCAGCCGGGAGTATTATCGCGGGGATAAAAATATAGCACGACTCGCCGCCCTCGGAAGTCTGAAAGATGTATCAGGTTGCCCATGCTATCCAACAACTGAAAGTCAGGAGCAATATCACCAGGTTTGAGTGTCATTAAGGTTGTTTAGTTGGCTGCGTGCAGACTGTTATGATAGAGGATAAGGATGTAAGTTCGGTAACGTCAATCAGCAACCTGCCGCCTTTTGGCTAGCCTGTTTTGGTATTTATTCCACAGGTTTGAATGCCGAGACTTCCAAGACTAAAAAAATGGTGTTGGGGAATAAGCTGTCTTAATTCGCGTTGCCTTTGTACGTTATGAGATGTTTTTAGAAGCTTTTGTTTCTTAAGCATCTCTAGCTGAATCCTGTAAGTCAACTGTTCGGATGGATTTTGTTGGATGACTATTTGCGTCGGGAACTCTTACCAGGTCACTCAAGAAGACCTTAAACAAGTCTTTGCGTATGCGGTCAAAAGTTTGATCGTACCTACTGACCGGGAGACAGGGAAAATACGGGGCTTTGCTTTCGTGGAAATGGTGGAAGTTCCTCAAGAAGATGCGGCTATCTCGAAGGGATGGGGCGTCTGATGCGAGGGAATAAAGCCAAACCGAAGGAAAATTCTCGACCCATACGCGATCGCGGCAGGTTGTAAGGTTATCATAGGTTGTTCGTTGGTTGTTCGTTGTAAGTGCGGCAAGGTTTTTATTTAGCAAGCGGCAACGCAACCAAAGCTGCATGACATAATGAATTGCCTTAAATAGGCGTTTAAGGCACTGTTTTAGTAGTTTATCAAAGAGGTGAACATGGCGAAGCGCCGTAACCCCAAGAAAGAAAAGGCGCAGCGTAATCAAGCATACGCCCGCAAGTTTCGTAAGCGTCAAACTACGGGTCGTTTCTCTAAATTCCGGCGTCAAAGAGCGCCTGGAGAGAGAAACAATGAAGAAGAGGATAGCGACAAAATGGGCGCTATGAGCGGAATGGGCGCTATGGGCGGCGGAATGGGCGCAATGTCCTAGCTTCGCTGCGTAGAGCCTGACGACTAAAGTCAAGGGCTATGCAGATTAAGCCTGCCTACCTAGACTAAAACAAAGACCGCCTGTGCGGTCTTTGGTTGTCTAGCATCGAAGCTAAGGCGCTGTGGGGTATTGTTTAGTCACCACTGAGCTGAGATTGGGCAGCTTGAAGTGCTTGTCGCACTTGGTCGAAGCCAGTACCGCCGTAACTATTGCGGGCAGCAACGACTTGTGAAGGTGCGATCGCATCATAGATGTCTGACTCAAAAGCTGGGTGCAATTCTTTCCACTCTTCTAAGCTCAAATCTTTGAGCAATTTCCCAGCGGCGAGGGAAGTTTTTACAACTTTGCCGACAAGGTTGTAAGCTTCCCGGAACGGGACACCCCGCGCCGCTAAGTAGTCGGCAACGTCTGTGGCGTTGGAGAAATCCTCAGCGACAGCTTGGGCAAGGCGCGAGGTGCGAAACTCTAGCCCCTCGCTCAACAGAATGGTCATTGCTTCCAAGCAGCCTTTAACTGTCTTCACGCTGTCAAAAAGGGCTTCTTTGTCGTCTTGCAAATCTTTGTTGTAAGCCAAGGGTAGCCCCTTCATCAGCACCAGCATTCCTTGAAGATGCCCAAAAACACGACCTGTTTTACCCCGCACCAGTTCTGGTACGTCGGGGTTTTTCTTTTGGGGCATGATGCTGCTGCCCGTGGCGCAGGTGTCTAGTAGGGTGACAAAGCCAAATTCCTGAGATGACCAAAGGATGATTTCCTCAGCGAGTCGGCTGAGGTGAACCATGATTATGCTGGAGGCAGACAAAAATTCAATGGCAAAGTCGCGATCGCTCACTCCATCCATGCTATTTGCATAGACACCATCAAAATTCAGCAGTTCGGCTGTATAGTGCCTGTCAATGGGGAAAGTAGTACCCGCTAAAGCGCCACTCCCCAGGGGTGAAATATTGACTCGCTTATAGATTTCTCCTAGCCGCTCCCAGTCCCGCTGTACCATCTGAAAATAAGCTAAGAGGTGATGGGCTAAACTTACTGGTTGGGCGCGTTGTAGGTGCGTATAACCGGGAATCAGAGTTTCTACATTGTCTGCGGCCAGGTTGAAGAGGACTCCCTGAAATTCCCGCAACTGGCTGCGAATTTGGGTAATTTGGTCGCGCAGGTAGAGGCGCGTATCGGTGCCTACTTGGTCATTACGCGATCGCGCTGTATGCAGCTTTTTGCCAGCATCACCTACCAATTGGGTCAGGCGGTGTTCTACAGCGAAGTGGATATCCTCGGCATCAATGCCTGGGTTAAACTCTCCTAGCCTGTACTCTTGGCGGATCTGTTCTAAGCCAGCGACCAGTTGCTCTCCTTCTTGTTTGGAGATGATGCCAGTTTTGGCAAGCATTTTAGCGTGAGCGATAGAACCTGTAATGTCATATTCGATAAGTTCAATGTCAAAGCCGATACTGGCGTTAAAGCGAGCGATCGCGGGATGCAACGCTGATTCAAAACGCTGGCTCCAGGTTTTTTGTTGAGTCACGAGCTTGTTGTTTACCTTGGAAAGTAGACAAGAAAGTTAGGAGGCGAGGAGTGAGGAGTTGTTCTAGACACGATGTATCGCGTCTTGACTTTTGAGTTTTGAATTAATAACTCCTCACTCTTAACTCCTCACTCCTCACTCCCTAGAACAACCCGTAGAAGCAGGTTGCCAAAAAGTATGAAGGATGAAGCATGAAAGATGAAGTATGAAAGATTACTTTTTCATCCTGATCTAGAGCGGTATCAGCGCCCTTTCTTGCCTCTTTAAACCTTCACGCCGCGAATGACTAAGCTGTAATTCCTCGAATCACGTAGCCTAAAAACAGCCCAATCAACAGCGCCCACACTTGCCCTGACTTAATAAAGTAGTTAAAGGCACGTTGTATTTGACCCAAAACATCTGGATCTCTTATGTTCTGAGCCAAGAAGGGCGAATTTAGTGGTGAGTGCGAAAGCCACAATGATACAGCATCGTGTCCGTTGGTCAAGTTGGGCAGCCAATTAATTATTTCTTGCATTCCGTAGAGTTCCATCACGCTGATTTCCTCACAACCAATGAATGTTGGCTGGTGTCGTTAAATATCTGTTCAGGATTTTATTAACATAAAGCGGATGACTTGGCTAGTCCGAAGGCGTGGGAACGTTCCCACGTTTCAACGTTTTAAGGTTTCAACTTGACAACTGAGTTTTGATCTGCATCACTACCAGAGTCATATCATCGCCGTTACGGTTGGATGCACCGATAAACTGCTGGACTCGCTCAAACAGGTAGTCTAGAATTGCTTGGGGACTATTGCAATGCTGACAAGCCCACTGGAAGGCGCGACTGAGGTTTTCTTCGTCGAAGCGATCGCCATTTTGATTCGCCGCATCCGTAAACCCATCTGTGTAATAAATAATCGTGTCCCCAGGACACAGATGTACTTGGGCATCCTCGTACTGAGAATCGGCATCCAGTCCGATCAGCATTCCCCAGGTATCTAGGCGTTTGATGGTACGGGTTGATGCCTGCCACAACAGGGGAGGATTATGCGCGGCGTTGCTGTAAGACAGGATGCGGGTTTGCGGGTCATACTCGGAATAAAATAGGGTGACAAACCGATGGGAATTTTCCAGATCGGCGTACATGACCCGATTTAAGTGTTGCAGAATCTTGGCTGGTGTGTGCCTGTTTAGCACCTCAGTTCGCAGCATCCCCCGCGTCATGGTCATGATCAAGCCCGCTGGGACTCCTTTGCCCATGACATCGCCAATTACGACGCTCCACGGCACACAAAGCCCTTGGACGGTATCTATCTCGGAGTCGGTGTTCTTTTTCGGTCGCAGTTGGTCGTAGTTGGCGGGGATGAAGTCGTAGTAATCTCCACCGACTCGGCTAGCCGTTTGGCACTTTGCCGCTAATTCGACACCTTGGATATTAGGACATTGACGCGGTAGCAGGTGTCGTTGAATATCGGCACCAATTTCTAATTCTCGATCTAAGCGTTCTTTTTGGCGTAACTCGACGGTGAGTTCATCGTTAGCGATCGCTACTCCGGTTTGATCGGCTACTAACCGGACTAACTTCTGTCGCGTGTCTGTCCAAATGTATTTCGGATCGCGGCTGAACACATACAAACGTCCCCGTTCGGCATTCTTTACCAAAATGGGCGTGCCAAACAGTTTAATGTCTGGCCCCAGGTAACGGCTCAGTTGTTCGTCTACAGATATCGGCACAGCAGCAAACTTGCCTGTGTCCTCACTTTGGGACATCGCTGCTTTTGCCAGCGAGTTACTGATCTGACGAGTTGCCAGCTGTAGGGTCTTGCGAATATCCTGACACGCTTGCCCCTCCTGGCAGTGTAGGCGCTCCAGGCGCACTTGACCGTTAGGCAGAAATCTGATCAGAATGCCGCCATCGGCATCTGTCACCCGTGTTGCCATCATTGGAATTAGCTCCAAAAACTGATTTAAGTTGTTGAAGCTACGCAGGGCAAAACCTAAAGACGAGAGCAAGTCTTGAATCTTGCGCTGTTCTTTATGCAAACGTGCCACCAGTTCTTTGAGGGCAAAAACTGGTGTTGTGTCGTTAGCGGCACCACTACTGGTGCTGTCGGTTGAGGGAGATGGCTGGCGGGGAAGAGGCACAGCAGTCATAGCGTCAGGCATTAAATATCATAGTTATTTAGTCATCAGTCATCAGTCATTAGCCATCAGTGAAAAGAAGAACAAAGGGTAATCTCATTTGTGATTTTTGATTGTAAAAACCTTACCTGTCGGCAATTTCAACGCTTTAAATTTTGCCCCAATCCTCATCAAATAGTGTAAATCTACCTTTTGGTACAGCTTGTTTTTGAGAGAAATTCAACGCTCAAACACTTAGGGTAAAGGTAATTTGTTCTACCGTTCTAGAAAATCTTGGTTGCAGCTAGCTTTTCTGGCGCGACCTTTGAGGCAAAGGATAGTTATTGTTTGTACTTGAGCTGAGATGATAGCGCTTATTTGCTCTTGTGCCAATCACCTAAGGAGTTTATTTTAGATTTTCTAAAGATGAGGAAAATTTTTGGTTCTGGCGCTTTGTGATTGCTATTTTCAAGATAGATGCAGGGATTCGCCGTAGCTTTCGCCGTAGTAAACCTGCTCGATATCAAAGCGCCCACCATACCCTTTAAAAGGTTCTGAGGCATAGCCCAAGGGTACTATACAGCAAACATCTACCTCTGGGGGGATATTGAAAGCTTCTTTTACCTGATCTGCCATAAACCCTTCCATTGGACAGCTATCAATACCAAAGCTCTTGGCAACAATCAGAATATGCGCTACGGCTAACATGGTGTGGCGGTTTGTCCAAGTTTCCATGCTGCCAAAGGAGGGGTGATTTTCAAAGAAGGGGGGAATTTGCGATCGCATATAATTTGCGTAATCATCAGTCATGGCCCCGGCTTTGCTACCCAGTTCGATGACGGATTCGATGTTTTCTAGTTTAGCGACGCGGCGATCGCCACAACAAATCAATACTACTGGCGCTTCGCCAACTTGACGCTGGTTAAAGGCGCACGCTTTCAGCTTTTCTTTATTTTCTTGCTGTTGGACAACAATAAACCGCCAAGGCTGCAAATTGTAGCCGGATGGGGCGCGTACTCCTAAACGCAAAATTTCTTCCAGAATCACTTCTGGAATCGGGTCGGGTCGGAAAGCTCTGGCTCCACGACGCTGCTCAATGGCATCTTTTAAACCTGTGGAGGGTTTCATGTCAATTGTCATTTTTTCTCCTGTTGTTTTTTGTCAATTTTAGATTGGGCGATTTGAGAATGATTAATTCAAAATTGCTTACCCTAAACCTAGTTCGCGTTTAAGCAAGTTAATCGACTTGGTGCCGATGTAGTTTTCGCTGCAAAATAGCTGGGGTGGGCGGATAATATCTTCCCTAGCAGTTGCAACTGCCGCTTTCACTGTAGCGAAACTTGCCTGATCAGCCATAACTATTTGGGCGCTGCGGACGATGGCGTTAATTTTGTAGGCATCTTTTTCCTGAGCTGTCATTACCAGCAAATCATCTCCACGCAGGCTGTGGATAATAATTTCTACGACTCCCAGGATACCGGAGCTGAGGCTAACTACACCAAGACAGCTGTCTTTGGGGAGTTTTTGAATCAGCTGGAGTTCTTGGGCGTAGTCGTAGATATCAACGGGGATAACGCGCACTGACCGGGGGGCAGCGATCGCTTCCGCATCTCCGATAAAATAGCGACTTGTGACTACTGTACCGGAGTGGGTTTGATCCAGAGCTTGGGAAAGTTCTTCCATCGGCACCAGTTGCACTGGTATCCCTAAAGATTTTTCCAGTTCCTGAACCATCAACTCGCCAGCACCCATGTCTCGTGAAGGAACTGTCACCAGCACCCGCGCACCGGAACGCAAGCGCCAGTCAATTTCTGAGAGGAACAGTTCTCTAGCTTGGTTGAGCGAACAACCCTGGTTAAGCAACTCGTCGAGGCTTTGCTGCACCAGTTTGTAGGCTTGAGGGTATTGTGCAAGGATGGGCGATCGCAAGTTTGTCCCGCCCTCGTGACCTTGGGCGCGGACATAAATGCCCGATCCAGCTTGAGATTCCACCAGTCCGGTTTCTTCTAGCTGTCGGTATACTTTGCTGATGGTGTTGCGGTGCAACCCCGTCTGCATTGCTAGCTGTCGTGTGCTGGGCAACCGATGACCGGGAGGAAACTGCCGGGATGCGATCGCAAACTGCATTTGGTCAAACAGCTGTTTTGATGCTGGTATTTCACTGTCTGGTTGAATATGAAATTGTACCATTCCAGAGCCTCCAAAGACTCCGATAAAGAGGTTAGAGGGAGCATATCTGTAATAGCACAATTGCTACCCTTCTTATCCCTCCGGGTAGCTGTCTGAGTCAGTATAGCTCGTTGTAGCTGGGAAAAAATCTGTCTTTTGAGTCTACCAATGCCGAACTCATTCCATCACACGTTTCTTACTTTCACCTAACTATTTATTACAAACTACAACTATAAATTATTCGTGAAAAGCTCGTGTCTTCAACAAGAGAATCTCATCTATCTCTCATAATAATTAAGAGAATATTAAGTTTTAATCTATTTTAAATTTTTAATCAAATAATTAATAAAATAAAGTTATTCTAAGAATATCTATAAGGTTAGAAAAAAGTTTAAAAATATTTCAAAGTGCTTAAAAAGCTAAAAATAATGGGCAATGTACTGGTAGATAAGATATTAGCACCATCTGCTAGAAAAATGGCAGAATAAAGGAAGAAATTCTGATGGCAGACAGAGAGATTCGGACAGATACGGTCAAGATTCACAATGGAGATGTAGAAATTGCGGCTTACCTGGCGATGCCAGTGGAAGGGACTTTTCCCGGAGTCGTGGTGCTGCAAGAAATCTTTGGGGTAAATGTCCACATCCGGGAGGTGACAGAAAGGATAGCGAAAGAGGGGTATGTAGCGATCGCGATCGCACTTTTCCAACGCCTTGCCCCGGATTTTGAAACAGGTTACACCCCCCAAGACATTGAAATCGGCAGAGAGTACGCGATGCAAACTACCGCATCGCAGCTACTAGGCGACATCCAAGCAACAATTAATTACCTCAAAACCAGGAGCAACGTAAAACCAGCCTTCGGCTGCATCGGCTTCTGCTTTGGCGGACACGTTGCCTACCTCGCCGCCACCCTACCCGATATCAAAACTACTGCTTCCTTCTACGGTGCTGGCATTACCACTCGCACTCCCGGCGGCGGAGATCCTACCGTCACGCGGACAAAAGACATTTTTGGGACAATTTATGCCTTTTTTGGCATGGAAGATGCCAGCATCCCAGCCGAACAGGTAGACCAAATTGAAGCAGAACTAGAGAAACACAAAATTCCTCATCGCGTCTTCCGTTACGATGGAGCAGATCACGGCTTTTTCTGCGACCATCGCGCCAGTTACAATAACGCCACAGCAGCAGATGCCTGGAAGCAGGTGCAGCAGCTATTTGAGCAACAACTGAAATCGGAACAATCGAGTTAAAAAACTTTTGCTCGATTGCTGATACTTTTACACTTCACACTTTATCGGTCATGAATTCCAAATCGACCCCTTCTCAAGATGCAAAACCGTCTTTTTCAATGGATGATTTTGCCAAAGCCCTCGAACAACACGACTACCAGTTTCAAAGAGGACAGGTAGTGCGCGGCAGGGTGGAAAACCACGAAAGCAATGGCGCGTATGTTGATATTGGCGGCAAGTCTCTAGCTTTTGTCCCCTTGGAAGAGGCTTCATTGAGACGGGTAACAGACTTATCTGTAGTGTTGCCGTTGCAAGAAGAAAGAGATTTTCTGATTATCCGAGAGCAAGATGCGGATGGTCAAATGACACTTTCAGTGCGGCAGATGGAAATCAAGCAAGCGTGGGATAACCTTGCGGAAATGCTCGAAGGCGGCAAAACAGTGCAAGTACGAGTTAGTGGCGTGAATAAAGGGGGTATCACGGTAGATGTGCAGGGGTTGCGGGGATTTATTCCGCGATCGCACCTGATTGACCGTGATAATCTAGATGCTCTAATTGGTGAAAAACTGACTGCCAGCTTTTTAGAAGTTTCTCCCGACACCAACAAACTTGTACTTTCTCAACGGGAAGCCACTCGTTCTGCCAGCTTTAACCTATTAGAAGTAGGACAACTAATTGAAGGCAAAATTACTGGTATCAAGCCTTTTGGTGTGTTTGTTGATTTAGAGGGCGTAACAGGTTTACTGCACATCAAACAGGTAAGCCAAACTTTTGTAGAATCTCTTGAAAAAGTGTTTCAAGTGGGGCAGTTAATTAAGGCAATAATTATTGACCTGGATGAAGGAAAAGGTCGCGTTTCTTTGTCTACCAGAGTGTTAGAAAATCACCCCGGCGAAATGATGGAAAATATGACTGAGGTGATGGAATCAGCCGAAGCGCGTGCCGAACGTGCCAGGAAGAATCTTACGAGATAGGTCTTAGGAAGATAGGAGTGCGATCGCATTTTTGACTAAGGAATGCGATCGCATTTTTGACTAAGGAATGCGATCGCATTTTTGATAAAGGAATGCGATCGCATTTTTGTTGATGTCATAAGGCGATCGGTGTTCTTTATGCCTGGAAGTGAAGAGTGCGATCGCACTCTCTGAAATCCATGCTGATGTAGTCACTCAACCTCATCGCCAAATCTTGATTGTCATATCCGCACTGGCACTGACTAAAGTTTGCCCATCACAGCTAAAAGCAACAGAATAAACTTTGTCTGAATGCCCCGTAAGGACGTACAACAGTTCTTCAGTATGTAAATTCCAAATCCTGATGGTATTGTCAGCGCTGCCGCTGGCGAGAATCTGTCCATTGGGACTGATGGCGACTGAATAAATTTCATCGGAATGCCCCGTGAGAGTGCTTCTCAGTTCTCCCGTATTCATGCGCCACAGCTTGACTGTCTTGTCTCTACCGCAGCTAGCGAGGATTTTTCCATCGGGACTTATAGCCACACAGAGAACCTCATGACCCTCTCTGAAAAAGGATTGAACCACACCTAACCAATTTGAAGACCCATTGAGGGTGCTTTTCAGTTCCCTAGTACGCAGATGCCACAGCTTAATGGTACCGTCCCAGCTACCACTGGCAAGGGTGCGCCCATCGGGGCTGAAGGCTACAGACCAAGCCGCCCAAGAATGCCCTTTGAAAGTGTGCAATAGTTCACCAGTAGGCGGTTGCCACAGCTTAATGCTGCTGTCATTGTGGCTACTGGCGAGGGTTTGCCCATCGGGGCTGAAGGCTAGAGACCAAACCGACAAAGTTATGACTGAACCCTGCTGGAGGGTGCGAGTTAATCTCCCGGTGCTGGGATGCCATAGCTTGATAGTGCTGTCCGGATATGCGCTGGCACTGGCAAGGGTTTGCCCATCGGGGCTGAAGGCAAGAGAAGTAACTGTGCCTGAGTGTCCAGTAAGGGTATCGATTAGCTTCCCTGTATTCAAACGCCACAACTTGATTATCGTGTCAAAACTTCCGGTGGCGAGAATCTGATTATCCGGACTAATGGCAACTGACCTAACTGCGTCTGTATGTCCTGTAAGGGTGTGATCGCAACTCCATGTGTTTTTATTTGAGCCTACTGACGCTGTGCCAGAAGACGACAGTAGGCTCTCTAAGGGTTTGCGGTTGGTTCCTCGTACAGCTCAATTTCGTAGTAAGGCAAGGAGTTTTGTCCGGCACCTTGGAGCCAACGAGTATCAGGTTTCCAGGTTCCGTTAGGTTCTTCGCGACGACGGGTATTAACTTTTAGTTTGTTACCTTCTAGCTGCAATAAATTGTATTGCCAAGGATAGCCTGGAACTAAATCTTTTGTATGTGCGCCAAAGGTGCCAGCACAAACAATATCAAGTTTACGCCCAGTAGAATTGGAAGCATGATCGTAGCGGTATAAATCCTTGGTTGCTGTGTGGATATGTCCATGAAGAGCGAGGCGGAAGCCTGCTTGTGCTAACCTCTCCATAAAGCCACGATCTTTGATGCGATCTTCACCAGCGCTATTGAGAGGATGGTGCCACACAGCTATTTTCAGGCAGTCTTGGTACAAGTCTTCATTATCCCGAATTCTATTAAGAGCGTTGGTGAGAGCTTGGGGATTAATATCGGCATCGATTTTTTGGGAGCGATCAAGTTTCCAAGCAGAATTCAGACCCAAAATTAGCAGTTTTTGCTTGGGTAAGTGGTACAAAATTCCTTGATGCTCGTACTCCAAAGGATAATATTCTCCTTTGATTGCTTGATAGAAGTTTCTGAAATTGTCAAATCGCCTTTGGTGTAGGGTCAGATCGGGTTTAGGTTGGTCGTTGTTAGAGGAGTAAGCTTTGTCACCGAGTTCCCGATTGAGATCATGGTTGCCAGGAACGATGATAATTTGGGGGCGTTTTATCTGGAATTCTTTGGTAAGCTCGTCTACGAATTCTTTAGCAGCTTTGTATTCTTCCTCTGTGGAGTAGTTGGCGATGTCGCCGGAGAGGATGAGGGCGTCTAGGTGAGAGATGTTGAGTTCGTTGTATAAATCTGCTGCGAGTTGGTTAGACCAAAGGTTGGCTTGGTCGGAGGTGCCGAAGTGGAGGTCGGAGAGGTGAAGAATGTGCATCTTGGAGTATATCGGTTGGAACTTCTCTTCAGTAAGTTGGCTAGCTCTAAGGTTAGCTTTCTCAAGAGTTTCAGAGTAGGGAGTGGAAGGATCAAGCCTATCTTGTTTAGAATATATGAAAATAATCTTATTTATAGTTTTTACAATCCATACAAATGAAACTAAAACAGCGATTAAACTCAAAATCCATAGCCAGTATTGTTTTATAAAATTGTTAGCTGAGTAGATTGGATTAGATGTAACTATTATTGGAATTTCTCGTACAGGGTAGTTTATCTCTACATCTTTATAAGCGGGAACCTTTATTACTACTGTAATTTTGAGTAAAAGGAAATTTTTCCCAAACTCTTTGGGAGTTACATACCAATTCCACTCAGTAAAATTTAAATTTGTTATGGGGACGTCTAAGTCTGCTATTGGCTGTTCTGGATTGCTTATTGATTCTATATTAAATTTATCACTTCTTAGCTGTAAATTCATAAATGAACCTATTTTAATGTTTTCTGTTTCAGGAATTCCATTGCCTCTCAGTTCTGATTTAATATTTGAGCTAGCTTCTGGAGCAATCCGTACTTCAATCCTTTGAGGTTTTCCAATTTCCATTTTTTTGGGAAAATTGAAAAGAACTTTACCTGGAAAAGTTTGCTTTTCGATCTCTTTGCGTACAGGCTCAGGGAAAGCTAATGGGGGTATTTCTACCTGATTTGGTATATTGATTTCTACTGTTTGTATTTTTGTCTCCTCCTTATAATCGGTAAACAAGGCTACATAAGTTATTGTTGACCACCCAATAATAGTTAAAAATAAAACTATAGAGTTAAAAAGTGAATACTTTCCAATTTTTATATGCCCTAACTTTATATATAAACATAATATAAAAAGCATTTCCAATACAAATAATAAATACATAGGTTACTTCGGTTTTTGAGATTTTTTATAGCTGAGACTCGGTAATAACTTCAGCAAGCTTTCTGCCATGTAATATTCCTGAATCAGTTGGTGCCGAAATTCAATTTGGTTGCCTGCCCCCAGTTGAATCAAGTGATGGTTGAGTAAATCCTCCAGACAACAGAAGGCGCAATCCTCTGGATGAGCCACCTTACCTGCCAAAAATTCCGTCAGTACCGCTTGGGCTTTCTGCCTGGGAATGGCAACTTGCAACTCTGTCTTCTCTTTCCCAGAAGTCATCACCCAGGCTAACTGTTCCAACAGCCGATGCCACCAACGGCGAGACTCCTTAGAAATTAGGATATCCTGTTTGAGTTTGCGGTCATAACTTAATCCGAACTGGCGAAACACCAAAGCCAGATTCGGCGGCACCTTCCCTCTCGCCTTAAATAGGGAACACAGCATCCACAACAGCAGAGGTGTTTCTCCCAACTCTCGCAACCGACTGCCCAACTGCCTCAACATCTGCTCTCCCTGCTGGGGCAGATAGGCGCGGACAAACTGCTGCATCTGCGCTTCACTCAGGGGTTGCATTTCCAGCTTCTTGGCAATATCTAAGTCGCCCCCCACCCCCAAATCCCGCGTCGTGAAAATCATCGGCGTGGCAGCATTCGTCTGGCGAAAAGCCTTCAAATCCCGCCTAGCAGCTTCCCAGGGCAATTCATTGATGCCATCCACCAGCAGCAAAAATCGCTTCTCGAACAGCAGCCTTTCAATCTCGGAAGTGTTGAGAAACAATCCATGCTGTTTCAAGAAGTCCCGAATTAAGTCTAGGACGGAGGTTTGGTAGTAGCGCAATTCTACCAACACAGGGATGCGCGAATCCGCCAGGGAATCAATTCCCTGGCTCATAGCTGAAGTCCGTTTCAACGGACTAAGTGCAGCGGATTGAGTCGTCTTTAGACGACTTTCGCTATCAGCCGGGAAATTAATTTCCCGGCTGGCTTGCGCTTCCTCCAACAACAACCGCGCCAATGCCGTCGATTTCCCGGAACCAGGACGCCCCACCAACAACACATGATCTGCGGCATACTTCCGCAACCCTTCCAGCACCCCCAAACGCTCAGTTTTCTGCTGTGCTTCGCCCGGTTGTTCCTTGGCAGGTTGCACCGTCTCCACCATAAAATCAAGCAGTAGCGGTGATTCCACCTCAACTCGCTGGCGTCCGACTACATCCGTCAGCGTGTAGACTTTCCACCATTGGGCGTATTGATTGCAAAGGGCTTCTAGGTATGGCTTCCAGTCGATCATGCTGAGTGAAAATATAGCTAAGTTGAGGAGAATGCGATCGCCCCGATCCGTCTTTAATCAATTCCCAGGTTTAAACTCTTGGCAAACATAGGGCAAAATTGAAAAGTCCTAGTGTCAGCTACCCGTGGCGTAATGCCCTGATTTATCTTAATCTCAGTATCCTCTGACCTGCCCAATGTCTAACCCACCACCCGCCGACTCTCAACCCCAGCCACCGAATACATCAGAGCTAGAACTACTCAAACAGGAATACTTTTTTCTGCAAAACACTATCGAAGACTATAACAAGCAAATCTGGGTGATTAAAGCTCTTGGTATTACTGGTACTGGGGCTGTTATAAGTTTGATGCTACAGCAAAAATCAGGCGCGATCGCGATTATTGGTTGCTCTATTCCCCTATTTTTTTGGATACTTGAAAGTCAATGGAAACACTTTCAACGCGGCTTTTATCCTCGCGTCATCGAGATTGAAACTATCCTGAGCAACGATTATCATCTCCGCAGCCCGGCGATTTTTGGCGGCTGGGCGCGTGCCTTTAAGCGTACACCTACCCCAAAACGTCACGGTTATCTGTGGGATGGTTTGCTCAATCGCAGCGTTTTTATAAGTTATTTACTGGAAATTATATTTTTGTTGCTCTTAGCTGCGATCGCGCCTCGTCTCTGGAAATAACCAGCAGGATATCGCCTCCGTAAAATTAGCCTCAAAGCATAGGTATAATTATGCTCAAATTGTATCAATTTTTTTCCTCTGGTAATTGTTACAAAATTCGTCTTTTATTGACACAACTAGAAATTCCCTTTGAGAGCGTAGAACTGAATATTCTCAAAGGTGAAACTCGGACTCCAGAATTTTTAAGCAAAAATCCCAATGGGCGGATTCCAGTTTTAGAAACCCAATCAGGTCAATTTATTGCGGAATCTAACGCTATTCTGTTTTATCTGAGTGAAGGTACTGATTTTTTACCAAAGGACAATTTTGAAAAGGCAAAAGTGTTGCAATGGTTATTTTTTGAACAGTATAGCCACGAGCCTTTTATCGCCACCTCTAGATTTTGGATTTCTATTCTTGGCAAGGCAGAGGAATATCGAGATGCACTAAATCAAAAACGGGAACCTGGTTATGCAGCGTTAGATGTAATGGAAAAACATTTAACGAACAACGATTTTTTTGTAGGAGAACGTTACACTATTGCTGATATTGGGTTGTTTGCTTATACCCATGTAGCTGATGAAGGCGGATTTGATTTGACAAAATTTCCGGCTATAAATGGTTGGATAGAAAGAGTTAAATCGCAACCTCGACACATTAGTATTACCCAATCTTAATTAGTAATTGCGGTAGCACGCTCACAGGCGGGAAGTCTCGATGCTCCACAAAAAAAGTCCGCCTGCGCGGACTCAATTCAGCCTGCGGAGGCAGGCTTCGTTTGTGTAGCCGCGATTTCCAATCGCCAGGTATTTTTACTCGGATATACCCTCGCGCTTTATATCATTGGGCGACATATTTGAGCCAGAAATGAGTGTGAGGCCTGCCAACTTTGTGCCATTCTTTAAGTATGCGATCGCGTTCTCCGGCTCTTGCTAAAAATTCCAACCCAGCCGGGAAACCCAACACCTCTGCTTTCGCCAAATAATATTTACGCTGGCGGACAGCATAGCAGCCTTCCCAGCATTGCACTGCACCTTCATAATTCTTGGCGCGATAAAAGCAGGTTCCAGCACGATAAAGCATTTCTTGCGAGTCTTCTCCCAAGGCTTCCAGAACTTCGCCAAACCGTTGCCATTGGAGTCGGTGCAAGTTAGCTCCGCTGACTAAACTTCCAATTGCCTTAGCATACTCTTCTATCGCTGTTCTCCACTGGCGACTGTTGCGCGTACTCTCGTCTAACAGCTTATTTTTTATGCAGTTTTGAAGAAATTGGGTGAAGCTTTTTAGGGTATCAAGACTCGGCTGTCTTAGCATAAAAATGGCAAGTTGACGCTCCAATTCTTTACCCTTCGGGGGTTTGTCAAATTGCTGCACCAACTGTTTCCAGCACATCCCCTCTAAAAAGCACTCCCAAGCCTCATTTGCCATCCCAAGATCGAGAAAAGTTTGACCAGCTTCGGCAAATCTCTGTTCAAATTTTAGCGCCCTAGCTTCACATATTTCTGCTTTCCTAGTTTCGCCGCGATCGCTATAACATTGTCTGGCACGTCGCATAAAATCTGGATCTTCGGAATTTATCCCCCTTGTCTCAAACTCCAATGCAATAGAACGCCAGTCATCTTCCTCCAGATTCCGTGCGCTTTCACAAGTTCCCAGGTGTACAGGTTGAACATTTTCTCGCCAAACTGGGATTTGCGAATGCTGTAAAAGCGCCTCTAAATTGTTTTCTATAAACCTCCAAAGTCGCTGATCTCCTACTTGAGAATCGACTATAAACAGCAGCTCTTTTGCTCTAGAAGCCGCCACGTAGAGCTTATTAAAGAAAAATTCAAATTCATACAAACGTTCCGATGGCAGCTTTTTAGCATCTTCCGGACTGCTGGCTAACTTCCAAACATCTCGGTAACATTCTTCGCCAAACTTGTAGAGAATTACTCGTTTAAATTCCAGCCCTTTAACGGCGCTGGCACTCAATACATTTTTCAGCGGTTCTGATTCCACTCCCTCTGCCAAAATCTGCGAAAGCACTTCATCATTTTGAGCATAGGAAAGCTCACCACCTTCTTCGCAAGGCACAATAATAATTGTGTCCCTTAGGTAACGTTTGAGTTCTTTTGTTGTAATATTTCGACCAATAATAAATTTTTGTGGTTCTGGAAAATGGTCTTTTTTCCATGCCGTTTGCGGTTGAAGTTGCGGAATTTTAAATAGAACCTGACGACACAACTGAATCAGGTTAATAACTTGTACCACACGAGCGCAAGAGCGATAATTAGATTTCAACTCCGGAAAGTTCATTCGCAGATTTAATCTATGTGCCGGATCGAGTGCTGTAATTACCTCGTTGTAAAAAGCTGCTTGGACGCTTTCCCAACGAAATCCTGTCGGGTTTAAAGTTTGAAAAGGATCTCCAGCAAAGGCAAAAGGTAAACAGGGAGTTTGGTATCCCAAATCATATTGAGAGAAGACAGACAGGCGCATAATTAACTGAAGCTCTAGCTTAGTGAAATCTTGAGCTTCGTCGCAGAAAATGGCAGTATATTCAGGACGGTAACACTTGAGTTCCAAAACTTTTCTGATCAAATCTTGATCGTCCCAGTAGCCTTCCTCGGTAGTTAATCTCTTATACCAACGCAACCAGATAGTTTTGTAAATTTCTTGAAACTGAGTAACTGGAATGGTGCGTTCTTGAACAGGTACTTCTTCCTGATAGTCTTCAGGTGTCATAAATCTGAGGCTATGACCTTTGATGAAGGTTCTAATGGCGTGCCAGCAAAGTTCTGGGGAATAAATCTGTGCTTGTGGTAGCTTTAAATCTCTGTAAAGCTGTCGAAAGCGATGGAAGGAAATGTACTTTTGAGAATCGAAGCGATCGCGCAGCGTATTCCCAAAAGGCTGTTCCCGCTCCTCTTTTGGCAGTAAATTTAAAAGAAATGTCCCAAACTGTTGAAAGAAAGCACTCACATCAGGCAAATCACCGCCTGCCATTCTGTGTGACAAAAATCGGTGATGGAATGCGTGCAGACAGCGCACAAATTCTTTGGCAACTTCTAGTAAGCGCTTATTGTAAGTAAGAAACAGGGGATTTCCTGGCAATTCTATTCCCCGTTCGTGGTAATATTTTCGATAACAATAATCAGCAAACAAGTACAGCAACATGGTAGATTTTCCGCTACCTGCACGTCCATTTAGAAAAAGCGGCAACCAATTCTTCTGTGCTGCTGAAGTTGAAACAGAGTTTAGGATTGCCTCCTCTTCTGCTGAAAGAGCTAAATTTACCTCTGCTCCTTGCTGAATGGTAAGCCAACTTTGTTTATCTGTAAGTAAGTAGCTTGGGTAAGAGCGCCGCGCAAAAGGAGTTAGTTCATCCAGCGTTAACTGACTAGATAAAACATTCTTAGAACCAGAAAATAAGTTTGTGGATTTCCCTATTTGCGCTATTTCTTCTATAGATGGCCTGCGGCTGAAAATAGCCAAGAGAAATAATACTTGTCGAGGTGGGGTATCAGCAGTTTCTATTTTGCTGAATAGCACATAAAAATCATTTTTTCCGTACAAATATACGCCTTGCCATTGAGAAAATCCTTCGGCATTAATGATATTTCCCTCAATCTCCGAGATAAGATGATAAAAATTTTCCTCGTATTCTCTAATCTCAGGATTTTTGAAACGGGCGATCCATTCCTCGCTTTCGTAGATAATTGTCCAAAAGTTCCTGTCGTTTTCCATCTCCCAGCTTGGAGGTTCCAACCAGGGAAGCAAATTCTCTGGAAGCAATGAACGCGATCCAGAGGTAGCGATCGCACTGAGTTCCCTCTGGGAAAGCCAGTTAGTTAGTTCTTCCTCATCCAATCGAGAATCCAGATGCTTAGCGCCGTATTCCTCTGGGTTTCGCAGGAATTTTTTGTATTCCTTAGAGCCGCGTAGAAAAATGTCTAGTAAGCATAGCACTTGGTAGTCTTGTACCTGTCGGATTCTGGCAACTATGCGTAAATTGTTTTCCCCTCTCCGCTTCAAGTAAGGGTACACACGCTCAAAACGTGCCTGCGCTTCATCACTCCGCAGGGGTTCAAGTTCGACAGATAAACTATCTACTTGAGCCTGAATACCATAGCGCAGCGCCTTCTGGGTGAACAGATAGGTGCGATAAATGTACATAAACTCATCTCCGCTGTTTTTGACAAAAACAGGCTTAGCCTACTATTACTTATTGTCATTCAGCAGAGAAGCCAATGTTGTAGGGTTTTGGTTACATATAATACATTATGAGCTTTTTTGCTCCAACTTTTAGTAAAAACGCCTGACAACTAAAGTCAACGCTTAGTTTGCGGAGCATCGAGGCTTGAGCCTGTGGGCGTATATTTCGCTTCGCTTGCGGCGTAGCGCACCCTACAGCTCAATGGAACTGACGCAAGGAGCCTGGAAATAAATTTCACAGCGAGAAGCTAAAGTAAGCTAAAGCTTACTGAGTAAGCCTTTAAACCCGTTTTACGGGTTTTAGCTTTTAGCCTGAAGTTTAGTTCAGGGCTTAAATCAACACTATTCCACCCTACAGCTACTCTACTTGTGTATCCATTTGTGTATCCATTAATAACCGCCACTCGCGCACGCCAAAAGGAGGAACGAGCAAGTCTACCGAAAGCCCACCTTTGAGGGGTAAATTCAACCGCAGAGGGGTGTTAGAGTCCAAATCAGTCATCACTTTTAATAGGTCATATTCTCCTACATTGGGAGGCAACAATGATTCATTTAACACATCAGCAGCCGTCCAAACTTCCCCAGTCCCAGCTGTAATTGTTAACGGCTTGGGGTGCGCCAGTTCAGCAATCCCAGGAAATCCTACTAAACGTAGATGCACACAGTCCACCTCACCCATCTTGAGTCGCTTAAACAGTACAACTTGCCATGCTTGATCTTTAACATCCCGCAAACTTTGTTTGGAGCGGTACATTACTTGTGTGGGAGATTCTGGATATGTGTGGATAGAAGCAAAAGCTGGTGCTGAATTACCTAAGATTAGGTAAATGCACAAGCCAACTCCGATAAAGATTCGCCACCCTAATACCATTTTTAATTTTGGATGCAAGGATTTTAGATAAGTAGATGGATCTAATTATTTGTAGGATAGGTAGACTGACTAAGCGTTACCCATCAAACCTATGTTAATGTTGGGTGAGGTTCCAAGGGCCCAACCTACATTATTGGTTTTCAACAACGGTTTATTCCCCGGAGATTTGCACAGATACACTCCTTTTCCGGGAACCATCCAACTCAAAAAATAAGATGGATTGCCAAGTTCCTAGAGCCAATTTACCATCTACGATAGGAATCACCTCACTGGTACTGAGCATCATTGCCATCAGGTGAGAGTGAGCGTTGATGGGTTCATCATCAGGCACATCTCGTAAGTGTAGATCGTTATGTAGGTAGCTTCCGGAAGGAGGCGCTAACTTTTCCAAGTGGATTTTGACATCTTCCAGCAATCTTTCTTCATTTTCGTTGATAGCTAGAGCTGTCGTCGTGTGGCGAGAAAAAACTAGAACTTGACCATTTCTAACTGAGGTTAGATGAAGAAGTTTCTCGATTTGAGGCGTAATATTATAAATGCCAATGCCCTTGTCGGTTTCTACTTCAATGAGTTTGTTAATAATTTGCATCTTGTCACCTGCTACCAATTCTGGTGTTAGCGCGAAAAGCGATCGCGTAAGCTGGCTTTGGCTGGACTGACGCTGCTTCAGGTGGTTGGGTGTGGTACATTGGAAAGCTCACAAGTAAAATTTAGTATCTTTTTTTGTTGTAAGAAGCTGGGTTTTGTTAGCCTCTTCAAGTAAAGATACCTTGTTTGAGTGACGGTCAACGCCGACAAAAACTTTTAATATGTTTTAACAATTGGCTGGCCAGGTAAAAAGTCTTTTTGGGTTAAGATACACTTTTTAAACAATTTATATATCTTACGGGGGAGGAAGTCATCAGATGAAGCATTATTGCGATGAATGGATTTACGAATGGTGTGAAGAGAACGGCTGGACAGATGTAGTGTTTGAGGCTTATAACTACTGGGCTTTCCCTCCGGGAGCCGTGATGCCTGAGCCAATTCCTCCGAAAGTCATGCGCTCGATCAAAGCTAAAAAAGGATTGAGTGGGGAGGAAAAATGGTGGTCGATCGGGGCAGCGATCGCAACAATAATAGCTGTTATTTTAAGTTATTTCTTGAAGTCGCCAATGCCAATAGTTTTGGCTTTTGCTTTTTGGGCTGTCACGGTGGGTCTACTTGAGGTAGAAGACAGCTAGCGGCGAGATAAATTTAAGAATATACCAATCCTAAATGATTCTTGAAACCCTGTAGGGACACGGCAGTGACGTGTCCCTACACCAGGGGGAATACTCGTTCACAACTTAAATAGGATTGTTATAGTCAACAAATGCGTCAGATGGTTGCGTAAGGTTCGCATCAACCCAACCTCAGTTTACTGTATCCTTTGGTAGTGGCAGGCAAAATGCCCGTTCCACGAAAATATATATCTGGAATTATTAACCGGAGATAGATTTTCGTGATTGCTAACCTTACAGAGACAGGTTGGGAAGTAATTTACCATCGCGCCCATGCTTTGCTGGCTGCTGAAATAGCGGGAAACTGGCATAGAAAATATCGCCCAGAACGCTTGATAGAGACAGTGGCGGCGATTTCCCATCACGACGATCTAGAACGCGAATGGGAAGGCGACAACATCACCGAAGCGGGCGCACCCTTAGACTTTACCGTTGATAAGAAAACTTCTCTTCCAAAGCTGAGAGAACTGACGAATAATTCCCGATACCGGGGACGGTGGGTGGCAATGCTGATTTCTATGCACGTCAGCTTTTTGAATGAAGGCAAACGGGGAGAATCACCGGAATTGGACAGTTTTCTGGACGAACAACTAGAAAACCAAAAGAAATGGCGACAGGAGTTGAAGATTAAAAAAGAGGAAGCCGAAAAAGCTTATGCGTTTTTTCAATGGTGCGATCGCCTCTCGCTGATCCTCTGCACCCGCAAGTTACCAGATGGTGTGCGTGCCTTGGAAATCAGCAAGGGGCCAGATGGCAAGCGCTACGACGTGATAAAGCTTAGCGATGGCAATGTCACCGTGAAACCTTGGCCTTTTGAGAAAGAAGAATTTACTGTCAATGTGGAAGCTTCCTACCTCAGCCAAGTGAAATTTGACAAAAGCGAGGAACTCACAGAAGCGCTTCAGACTGCACCGATTGAGTTGTTGGAGTGGACATTTGTCAAGAGTTGACAAATGTATTTTTTGTGGGGTGTGGCTTTATAACCCACCCCATTTTTATACTTCCTGCTAATGGGTGAGCTGCTAGAGGTATATTGAAATACTCCATCATATGACCTGGTTGTGCGAGGTGGGAGAGCGATCGCAAAGATTACTTTGGAATTGTAGAAAACAAATTTCAAGGACAACCAACTATGCCAGCTACACAATCTAATCAATCAACCGCCACCGCTCAACTCAATAAGCCCATACTCAGATTAGGTAGCAAAGGGACAGCAGTCACAGAATTGCAAAAACTTCTAACAGCTCGCAATGCTTACTATGGAGCCATTGATGGTATTTTTAATGAAGAAGTAGAGTATGCTGTAATTGTTTTTCAAAATTGGGTTTTTCTCAAAGAAGATGGTATCGTCGGTCAATTAACCTGGCAATCTCTTTACACTGGCGCACCAGTTAATATGCCAGTTTTGAAAAGAGGAATGCAGGGGAAAGCAGTTGTCACGCTACAAAATGCCCTGGCGCTAACAGGAAACTTTCAGCAAGAAGCTAACGGTATATTCGGGCCAGTTACCGAAGCAGGTGTAAAATCTTTTCAAAGACGCAGCGGACTACTAGCGGATGGAATCGTAGGCGAAAAAACTTGGTATGGACTAAGCAAGTTTAAATCTACTTTAGTAGGCTGTTGATTATCTATAGCAATTTAAGGGTTGGGTGCGATACATCTTTAGAGACATGGCATTGCCATGTCTCTACCCAGGTCGTCCGAAGGCCAGAATTGCGATATACTCCACCTAACTAAAAAACGCTATAGTGTTGCCTTATTTTAGGTAAAACTTAGACTGTGTTTTGTGAGCAATGCCTACCTACAAAATCAATTTTTAAGCGTACAAATTCTAAAGTACAGGTGGGAATCATTAACCGATTCCCACCTGTACTTTTAAATGTAGTTTATTATATGGCATCTGACGGTTACTATCTAAGACCGCTCTGATAGAGGATTGCGCCTCTCATCGATAGTAACAAAGTGGAGGAAGCGACAAAAACTCCACAACATCTCTACCTGTTAGTTATTAGCACTGTTCTTACATCTGACGGTCGCTCTCCTTCGATGTTTGATTCTAGACCACTGCGGTATAACGTCCATCCAGTGCTGTGTTTCTTCTTTTATTAGAATAACTTTAATTAAATTTTTAGCTCTCGTTCTAAGGGCGGAAACTTCCTCAAACCGGAGGAATAACGCGCAGCCGACTTTTGATCTATCTCTGGCAATATCTCAATTTTGGTTGTCTGTCTTCTGAGATAGTTATACTGTTTGACAGAGCGCTTGAAAGGCACGTCTACCAGTGCCGAATACGTCCGCTAGTTGTTAAGTTTATGTCGAATTCAAAAGATTTAGCGAACGATTTCAAGTCTGGCGGCGTTTATAGCTGTCCAGTATGTCGGCAGGGTCAAATTTCAGAGATGCCGTTGATGGAGGCGGTGGCTTGTAATTTTTGCCGCCACATTTTCACAGTTGACTCGCGTCAACAATCGTTGAAAATGGCAGATAGTTCCCAACCTCTGAGTTGGCGCTGGAATGGTCGGCGTTGGCAAAACGCTACGCGCAATGATGCTGAGTTGGGTTGGGGTGTTGGGTTAGCAGCGATCGCATTAGTAATATTGCCGACATCGTTGATTGCTCTGTCTGCGTATATTTTCCCGCCAATACCAGGAAGTTCCTTGTCTTGGGTTCCCCTTTTCTGGATGGGGTTAACCTTTTTGTCTCATCTGGCTTTTGTCGTCAGTGTGGTTGTTGAGTATTATCAATTCCCCGTTTTTGCTTATTTGCAGGCAATGCGACGGCGTTTGTTCCATTCCAGCTAGGTTGCTCTTTATTAGACTGTAAAGTGCGATCGCTTGCCACTTTTTTTGATAACCATAGGCTATCAAGTTGGGGAGAGTGTAGGATGCCATACTATCGAGACGAGCAAACAGCCTTTGACGAATGCCGAGAAAGTTGCTCTCAGCGATAAAATTCACTATCCCCGCACTGCAACCATGCAAGCGATCGCATCCTGCGGCAGTTCAACCAGTTCAATTGGTCTGTTCTGATAAATGCCATCTGTTGCGATGTATGGCTGGAGCGATCGCTCTTTTCTCATCTCGCCTGAATCCGAAACCAAATTTCGCAATGCGATACACAATCAGATTTACAGCTTATTAAAATAGCAACTCATTCTGAAAAGCTACCCAATGACTATTAGCAAAAACTTCTACATCTCAAGAGAAGATTACCTAGAAGGAGAGCGAGTCAGCCCTATCAAACATGAATATAGGCGAGGACAAGTTTATGCAATGGTAGGGGCAAAGAAGCCTCATATCATTATTGCTGGCAACTTAGTCACTTTGTTCAACAATCACCTTGAAGATAGCCCCTGCATTGTTCTTTCTTCAGATATCAAAGTCCGGCTTGAGTCAGCAGACTGCTATTACTATCCCGATGTCGCAGTAACTTGCGATGAGCGGGATACAAACTCTACAGATGACTTCATCCTCTATCCCATTTTGGTCGTTGAAGTGCTATCTCCCTCAACAGCAGCTTTTGACAGAGGGGAAAAATTTGCTGACTATCAAACGTCGCCATCTTTACGAGAATATGTGTTAATTAATCAATCTCAGATGAGCGTCGAGTGTTTTCGCCTTTCCGATTCAGGCGATTGGGTTTCTCAAGTTTACCGCCAAGGAGATGAAGTTTACTTCGCAAGTATAGGTATTCGCTGCGATATTGCTTCCATCTATCGAAAAGTCCCTGGACTTCAGAATGCTGATGCGTGAATATGAGCGCGATCGCTATCTTTTCCCAAACGATTCTGAAACTAATTCAGTGAAAACAATTAACCCAAAAACCGTATGCTATTCAACGAAACCCAACATTTGTAAAGGTTTGCTGAGTCACGTTTACTCTCTACTGAAGGCAAGTCATGAAATCGCCAATAGGGCGATTTTGACCGCGCTCTAGTTCCTCAAAGCCTTGCTGAATGCCTGCAATCGTTTCCAACTGCTCGATTAATTGACGCACTTTGGTGGGATCGATTTTGCCAGGATCGAGAAAGGTGATCAGAACTTGGGTGCGATCGCTTACATCCTGCGGCAGTTCGACCAGTTTAATTTGTCCATTCTGATAAATGCCTTCGACAGTTTTTAGCATAAGTAGCAATAGAGTTAGCGTAAGTTGCAGCCTACTGGACAATTAACCCGGATGCTGGCTGAGTATTGAATTGCTCTGAATCAAGCGTTGCCTAGAACTAGGATACAGTCCGCGTGAGTTTATCCGCGTTTAAGAGTCGATCTAAACTTCCCTGATGCTATCACCCATGTTCCTTGGTTGACTGACAAAACTGCTTAGGGGTGAAACGTAAATCAGGAGGGAAGCAGAGCTTGATTTAGGCTAGTAAGTAACTACACAAATCAGTCAAATCAATGGCTCATACTTC
>NZ_JACJOY010000118.1:0-30087 GCF_014695815.1 Trichocoleus sp. FACHB-6 | reverse complement strand
GTCCCTGACCCTCAGCCTGCCGTTGCTTGCCAGCGACAATCTAATGAGTCCCTAAAGCGCGAATTCACCGTTCTTAGCCACATTCCCGCTTCTTAGTTTTGTCAGTCAATCAGGGCTTCGTGGTCTTGTCCTGGTATAAGAATCTCGATCGTCCCGTCATAGTAAAACAGCCGCATCCCAGGAGAACCATCAAAGCCCTTCTGGATGAACTTGAACTGTTCCCAAGTTCCATGATGGACAATGCGTTGATCGGTTGTTTTGTCAAGTAGTGGGGGCATCGCGTTCACCTCTGGCGATGGTCGATTTTATTGTATCTTCTGGTTGGAGAGGTTATCGTGTCAGGCGCGATCGCACTCATGAGACTTTCATGCGATCGCCCGAACAGCAGTTACAGCAGCAGATTGAGGCGTGGCAAGCGATGGGGTCAAAGTTGGGAAGGAATGAATAAGCGATAGCTTCTCCTGATGACAAGGTATGAGCAGGATCAGCTGAGGTTGTTGGTCGTTGTGTCCCAGGTGTGGGAAGAGGGTTTAGATTACGGCTTTGTGGCAGGATGAGCGTTGTTATCAGTGTCAGTTGCTTTTTGTGGGAATGTCCACCTATCAGAAAGCTATTTGACCAAAGTATTTTCATGCGTAAAATTGAATAAAATGATTAATACTAATGTCTAGACGAGATGATTTACATTTTTCTCTGCGTCGTACCCTAGAAAAGGATGGTTGGACAATTACTGATGATCCGTTAGTTTTGCTGTTAGAGAGAACATTGCTAAAAGCCGATCTTGGAGCCGAAAAGTTTTTTAGTGCAGACAAAGAAAACCGTAAAATTGCAGTTGAAGTAAAAGACTTTGATACTCCTTCGGTAATTAGTGAACTAGAAAAAACGATGGGGCAGCTTCAGCTTTATCAGTGGGCTTTAGAAGAACAAGAACCAGATCGTCAGCTTTTTTTGGCGGTGAGCCAGTCTGTCTACTTAAAGCATTTTCAGAAACCAATTTTTCAGATGGCCATTAGACGGAATAAAATCAATCTACTGATTTATGAGCCTATAGATGAGGTCATTATCCAATGGATCGCTCACTAACCTATCCTGAAATTTTGACACAAGTATTACGGAAGGCATCAGATGCACAACCCCGATTACAGACAATTCAAATTCGTGCCGTGTGCGATACTGAGTCAGGGCAGTTTCTAATTATTGCAACAGGTTGGGAAAAAAGTGTTTGGCTTAATACAATCTTGTTCCATGCTCGGCTCTTCGATGGCAAGGTTGTTATTGAGGATGATAATTTTGAGGAGGGAATGACTGAAGCATTAATTAAAGCAGGAATTGCAGCAGAGGATATCGTGACGGGGCTTTCTCAAGAACAGCGACAGCTGACTCTACATCGTTAAGCACTCACATTCTTACTGTTTGCAACCATCCAAATAATTGGGATGAGAAACAAGGTTGAAACGTGAGAAGCGATGCGATCGCACTCATGAGGCTTTCATGCGATCGCATCCAACAATTACAGCAGCAGATTGAAGAGTGGAAAGCGTTACTGGAAAAGTTGGGAGGGAATGAATAAGCGATCGCATTCATCAGGCTTTCATGCGATCGCATCCAACAATTACAGCAGCAGATTGAGGCGTGGCAAGCGATGCGGTCAAATTTGGTAGGGAATGAATGAGCGATCGCACAACTAGGTTTCACACTCTTTTTTGGAGATGTCTATTCATTATTTAGCCATTCCAATGGTACAAGTTTTCTGTCTTCTCTCCAGGTTTCGACAAGCGCAATCTGGAAACGCTCATCGTCAGATAGATTAGCATGATCTGTGATAATAACTTGAAAGTTTGGAGCCAACAATTCAACCACATCAAATATAAAATTGAAAATTCTTCTGATGGATTCTCTATCTTGATTGCTCAAAATTTCAATAGAGCCTGTTGATTCAAAGGATTCAAAGTTTACAGAAGTAGAGACATCAGCGTTTTCAAAGAGATTTGGAAAATAAACTTGTGTTGGTTGGTCTATAAACAAAAAACGAGGCGTAGGGCGACTGTTTTCTACAAAATATTTATGTAGGGCAAAGTGAGCAATCAGATGATAGCCAAGCCAATTTTCTGCACTACCAATTTGGCTAAGTGGAATAGGTCGTTGAGGGGTATCAACAATAACAGTGCCGCGATTCAGATTTAAACTAACTGGAGATTGTCCATCTGCGTGTTCAAGTTGTAATATCCCCGCCCATTGAGTCATTTGTAATCCAATTCGGTTTAAAGCAGAAACTAGTCTTGCTTGCTTCTCTTCGGGATCGAGTAACACTTCTATCTCTCTAATGTGATTCTCTGATTGAGTAACTCGGCTTCGCAACTCGATCGTTTCATCAGTAAATACAGCATTTTCTAGCCAGAGACTGATTCGACCTTGCACCCGGCTGCAAGCTAATGCCTCCTGGTATGACTGTCTAGGCGCGCCTCGTTCCGCTAATATACCTTCAATTTCGCGATATGTAGTCTGTAGCCTCTGCCTTGTAGTGCTTAGTTCACGCTGACGTTCTCCAATATATTCACGTAAGTGAGGTCTGTCTCGCTCAACAAACTCAAGATCCTGTTGAATGTCCCTCAATGATCGCTGGATAGCTTCAGCTCTAGGAACTGGTTCAGGAAGTTGTTGAGAGCAGAGTGGACAGGTTGATGCATCATGTGAGTTGACTCTTGGTAAGTTATCGAATAAGCCAATAGATTCTAATCTTAATTGCTGCTCGTGGGCAGCTACAGAGTACCCGTCTGCTTCCTGAGCATACCTTTCAGCATCGTCAATCTCATTTTTCTTACGAGTTAACTCTTCCTGCAATTCTCTAACTCGCCTTCGTAATCGTTCAAGCCGATCTCCGTTTGGCGACTCATCATCCTCAGAAAACGAAATAATTTCAGGTGGAGTCCACTGTACTGCCTGTTGAAGAAGTTGAGTTAAATCGTCTAGGTTATCAGGAATTTCTTGACTGTTGAGCAAACCAACTTCTATTGCTTGAGATACTAGTTGAACCGCATTTGTGGCTCCCTCTCCCCGAATAGATTCAGCTTCTTCCAAATCACGTTTAGCAGCTTTCAATGCCCGTTTATTCAGCGTTAATTCTTGTTCAAGTGCGAGCATATCTTCCCTAATGACGCCTAGAAAGTAGGGTAAAGTATCTTTAATAGCAACTAAAATTCGGTTATTTCCCTCACTTTGTCGATGAAATAGCTGGTCTCTCGATGTTAAGTCGTTTTGACTCTGAAAACACAGAAAAAGTGCATGTCGAAAATTTGCTTCTAAAGGAAGTCGAGTTTGCCCTGAGGGAGGGGTATTCAAATTAGGTGAAATTCCGAGTTTGTTGTTAATGTAGGTTTCAACTGCATCAGATGTTGTATTTGGCTGAATAATTTCTTCAGGAATCTCAACTTCTGATGCTTCTAAAAGGAAAGCTACATTCGTGGAATTTCTGTTAGGAGGTGGACTCTGACGAGCAACAAATATCTGGCTGGCAGGAAATTGTAATCTTAGAGCATACCATGCCACGGTGTCACGAATTGGACCAACAGGAATATTGCAGGGGTTTCGCCCTAAGCAATAATCCACGATATCAATGAGTGCTGATTTACCTGTTCTTGACTCACCTGTGATGATATTGACACCTCCTACTCTAAGCGGTAGGATTCGTCGTTCACCAGTTCTTGAGTAGAGAACAATATCACAAATTTGCATAGTAACTAAGGCTGTATTCCCCACATAGTATATATTGTCACTACGTCACCTGCCTTAGCCAACCATTTACCTAATAGCTTCGCTTTATCATAAAAATCTAGAGTAGAAGTCTGGTTTTGACTGTTCAAGCGTCTTCTAGAATACTGGGTAGGTCTTAATCCAGCTTCGTCATCCAATACTAATGCATCTAGCTGTAATAAAAAAGTTAAAGACTCTTTGCTGATGGGAAGTAGTTCACGTACTCGATAAGCAAAACCAACACGTAAGTGAGGATGTTCTTGAAGCCAATTATACAAGTAAGTATATCTACGAACCGTCATCGTAGCTCTTGTATCGTTGTACATCAAAGTGGGTAGAATTAGGCATGAGAGTGCATAGGGAAAGTTTCTACCCGTCTCATCAACATAAGACTTTATACAGAGCCGTATTATCTCTCCACAAAAGGCAGGGTTAAATAAATTGGCAACCTCAACTGGGCGTTCTTCCCAAACTGTCATGATACCTGGTTAGCTGCCTGTGCAATGAGATGACCTAAGCGTTCTAGAAATTCTGGGTGCCAACCCACTCTTAATCTATTAGCAAGAAGGTGATAGCTACCACGAGAAAGGTAAGAATCAATATAACTAGGACGAATAGGAGTAAAGTTATTAGTTTCAAACCACCTAAATAAATTTTTACCAAGTTCAGCCATCCTGTCTTGGTTCGGCAAGGTATCTCCCATATCTTCTTTCATAATTTCAAATTGTCTTCGCCACTCACCTACTAAATAGCTTTCATATCTTTCTAATTCCCCAGGATAGATTAGTCCTTCACTAAGCCACTTTGTTCGCTGTTGAAAGGCACGATAGTAATCGCCAACTGCAATTCGCAATCGAGTTTTACCCAGCAAAATTAAGCGTAATTGATGAACAAAAATTCGTTCATTCTCGCTGAGTTCTTCTTCATCCATTTCTAAAATCTCAGGAAAATCATTGGGTAAGTTCTCTTTCCCTAACTCATCTTGTAAATCATAAATTTTACGCTGTAGTTCAACTCCTTTGATAGTATTGTATTCATCGCTCATAAGGTGGTCAATTACTATTTTGAACCACCATCCTTCTAATCTGCTCTTCAAAGAGCCTGGAAATCTAGATAGTAGATGAATCTCTTGCGCTATCTTGCTTTCTACATCCCTAATATTAGGCGAGCCATCGATAACATAGATTCTGCTAACAAGCATTATTTTTTGCTGATCAGATAGAGACAGGAATGCATCGTAGGCAGGTTTGTTAGTTTTACTATTCGATTTATTCGCAATCGAAATTAAATTGTTTAGTGCCTTTGTCTCATCTCGGTGTTCATCACGCTTCAACCAACTTGGAATAGTTAATTCTGGAGCCTTTGATGTAGTAATCAAGGTTAAGATTACTTCATTGAATCTATTTGGATTTTCAGCTATTTGTGTACTCCAAACACGAATTGTTTTCCACAAATCAGGACTTGAATCCGTTAATGCAGCTTTTTTACTAATATGGTGTTTTAACTGGAGTAATTCTATTGGTTCACCTTGTCTTTCAAAGGCGACATCATCAAGTTGCTCAATGGAAAGTTCAATTCCTGATTCATCTCTTATTTTCTTAAGCAGAATGAATAAGGCATATCTAATTTGATATAGATAACCTACTAAATGTTCACTTGCAGAAAACTGATCAGACATTTGTCGCAGCTATCTATATCACCTACTGGATAGAAGTACCGAACTGTACTACAGCCTACCGCTACTTGCTCTAATAGAGAAACAAGTTTCTGTGATTGTTTTTTTGCGCCTTGTTGGAAGAGGATTGTCTGTACTTATAGTACAAGTGTACTTACAAGGGACTGATTTAATATTACCTCTTTTTTGTCTAGCTTTTTCATCTTGTATTGCAAGCTTGTTACAAAATTCTTAAACATACTTCACATTGCTTGCCCAAGTCATCTTTATCCAATAACGATTGAAACGCCACCTGTTGAAGCCCAAACTATATCTAGGTTTCAAACCGATTCTCGCGAACCTTGCCAAATATGGCTTTAGGAGTCTGATGAATCGTCCACCAAACTTCTCTGTTGCCCAAAGCTTTTCAAATTCTTTCGTAGACGCTTGTAAATGCGATCGCGAAGTGTGCGCGAAGCGCCTTAAACACTAACATTCTCTGACTGCTCTTTTTGCAAGAGAAAATCTAGATAGTCTTCCAATTGCAGCCGCCTCGATTTTGATAGCTGACGTAATTTGCGTACAATCATTTCTTCCTGCTGCCACTGAGAGATAGGGATAATTTGCGAGGCGGCGACTTCCAGCGTCACCTGAGGTAGATCAAACCCTTCCAAGCTATACCCGTCCTCTTCCCCTCCTGGCATGGGGTAATGTTCCACGATTGTCGCAATATCCCCCCGCTTCAGACCGTGTTCTGGTAAATTCTGAGCCAGGGCAACTTGGGAAAAGAGAGGGTGCTGTACCTTCATCAATTGGCTCCTTTATCTGGCACTAAGGTGACAAATTTAGTCGTACCATTTGCAACCATCCAAATGGTCAGGATGACGACAAATAATTAGTAACTGTAAAAAAGCGGGTGATCGGACTCGAACCGACGACATTCAGCATGGGAAGCTGACGTTCTACCACTGAACTACACCCGCATTTACTTTTCAGCTAATTGCTGATAGGTAAACTATATTATAACACTCATCTAATGTAGAGCGCCAGCATCCAGCATTAGGAAAACTGGCGCTTTCAGCATCTTAAGGAGCCTGGACTAGATAAGGTGAAGCAATAGCCTCAGCCTTGCCAGCATTAACTAGCGCCTGATAGACAAATGCCGCCACTTCAGCGCGGGTAGCATCGCGACTAGGATTAAGCTGAGCCAGGGTAGGATAATTTACTACCAACTGTTGTTGAGTCGCCCCGGCGATCGCAGTGCTTGCCCAAGTCGGAATTTGAGAGCGATCGCTAAACACCGACAACACATTAGTATTATCAGAGCGCAGTTTCAGACCACTCGCCAGAGAAACCAAAACCTGAACTCTGGGGATGCGCTGTTCTGGTCGAAACACAGGACCCGGATACCCCGATAGGAAACCGCCCTGAGAAGCTGTTTGGATAGCCTGATAAGCCCAATAATTCCGGCTAACGTCGGTGAAATTAATCGCCGACTGTGTTTGTGTTGGGGCAAATGCCTTATTGATGATAGCCGCAAACTGAGCGCGTGTCACAGGTTGGTTAGGGCGGAAAGTGCCATCCGGGAAACCAGCAATAATATCTTTAGCTACCAACGCTTGAATATATGCTTGCGCCCAGTTACCTTGAATATCAGCAAAGCCGCCGCCTGGAACTGATGTTGCTACAAAGTCTACGCGGCCAGAAATCTTCTTAGCATCAATATCGTTGCCGACTGCCAGTATCGTATTGGTACGGGTAATGTTCGCAACATCAAACCTGGTGTTATTACGTATGCGATTTTGCCCCGGACTGTCAGCAGTACCTAGATTAGGTTGTGCAGTCCCGGTTGCCACCACTCCATAGCTTGTATTTGCCTCAATTATGTTACTACGCAGCACAGGGGCCGCTGAGTTGGAGGCAACTACCCCATCAACGTTTTGGATGATGCGGTTTTCTACGATCAAAGGTGATGCCGTCTCAGTGACCACAATACCACTGCCAGTCTCCTGAAACAGATTGTTGCGGATTTCTCCTGTCGCTGTCTTGGCAACAGAAAGACCATTTCCCTCGTTCCTGGTAAAGACGTTTGCTTCAATCTTGGGGTTACCCGTACCCGTGACGAGAACCCCCTCCCGCTTGCTGTTGGAAAAGGTGTTATTACTCACCTTTGCATTACTAGATTCAATCCACAGCCCAGTTCCTCTCGGATTAGGGTTAGTGATAGTTAATCCTGCAACTTCCGCGTCGTTGTCTGCGCGCATTGTAATATTCTGACCGGAAAAAGTGGGACTGTTGTAGCCACCACCGCCAATAATTGCTACTGTCTGTCCTTTGGTCGCAGGATCGCCGCGCAAAATCACGCCTCTTTTGACGACGAGGGGGAAGACTTCCCCTGTGTCAGCCGTGTAGGAACCAGGTGCCAGCTGAACGACTGTGCCAGATGCAGCTTGCTGGAGGGCGTAGGAAATGGTGCGATAGGGTGTAGTTTGGCTACCAGCACTGGTACTATCGTTACCTGTGGATTGGTTGACGTAGACGACGGTTGCGCCTGCGGGAACTTGCGCTATGGATGTTGATGGCTCTATAAGGGCAGTAGCAGGAAGTGCCATTACCCCGCCAGACCAAAGCAACAAAGCGCTAAACAGGGATGTCCCGATGACGGTGCCTACCTTTGTGTGACGTAAATTGACGCTCTTAAGCTGAGAGGAATTCCGATGAGAACCCTTGTAGATCATACGATTGATGCTTTTTGTGTGCTTTCTTACTTTACGATTTAGGGACTCGCTGAGGGATATTTTTTTTTAAAATTGAATACGGATGCGATCGCATTCCCCGTTTGTGCGATGTCCCTGTGGTATGGTTCGCCATTGTTTCTTGCGCCAGAGGTTGCAACTTATCGCTACAGAGTATCGTCAAAGTAGAACAAGATTTTTTGGTTCCCTATGCGCTATCTATTGCTGTCAATGCGTCTCGTTTGTTTAGCTGCTGTTGCAGGGGTTTGGCTCTTTGCCACTCCTGCGGATGCTGCCGAATCGGTGGTGCTAAAATACAGCATTCTCAGAGAATCAATATCGGTTCCCGAACTCACAACTTTTGTGGAAACTGGGGAACTTTCGCCGGCGTTGCGTGCTTATCTAGCTATGGCTGGAAAAAAGCCTGAAGAATTGAGAAAGGTGCTGACGCAAGAAATAAAGGTGAATGCTCTGTTTTTAGACAAGGTGCTGAATAACCCTCTAGGAGAAATTGCACTGACTCAAGTCTCTGATGTAATTCATACTGGTAGCGGTGCCAACGTGCAGGCTTTGCGGGGAGCTTTGATGAGTTCAGCTCTACCAAATAATAAGATTACTTTGATTGAAGTGCTGCAAAATTACCCTACCCCAGAAGTTCATGTGGAGGGCGATCGCCTTGCCGATGTCTACAAGCAAGTCCGGCGACTGGCAGAGGGCTTGCCGAATTTGGGCGATTTAATCAAGTAGCAGCTGTTAATAGCTAATTGACCCAATGTGCAACTAAGAGTGGCTCCCCCAATTTACCATTGGGGGAGCCACTCTTACAAAAGACCGTATTTATTAACTATTAGCCATTAGATAACTGACTAATAAGCCAAAGTTTCTAGTGTTTCCCGCAGGTAGCGGCGAACCCGATAATCGATACCCACGTCTTGAAGTTGTTCTTTATCCATAGGGCGTTCCAGCTCCCAACGCTGGAATCCGGAACTGGATGCGATCGCTTGTTTGAGGCTTTCCCAAATTTGGGTATCGCCGGAAAATTCGCTTTTTTGTGAAGCAGAGAAAATGACCATACGCACCTTTTATAGTAATAATGAGTTTTCAGCTTATATATGAAAGCAATTCTATTTTTTATTTTAAATTCTAAATATTAGATTTAGAGTTAAAACTCACTTGAAAATCTAATATCACTCGTTTAATATCTAAAATCAGCTAACCGCTATTTAATGAATTTGTCCATCTATTCCCAGGATAGCCTAAATCGCAAATTAGATTGTGCTTTTAAGCACATCTCAATTTAAACTATCCATGATTGGCTAGGTAGACTAAAGGCTTGTATTCTTAGTCAGAAGACACTGGTTCCCTCTTTGCTGATTCCAGCTCAGCTGGCATTTTAGCAGATGCTTGCGAGATTTCTGCTGGCAATATTTGATTTACCTGTAATCCCGGAATTGTGAACTCCTGACAAATGCGTTCTAGGGGATAAGGTGGCGTTCCCCAAAACGCTGCTTCGCTGATGAACAGAACTCGCGCCACGCTCAAGCTAACCTGCAAAAACAAATTGCCTGCCAGAAATGCTAGTGTCGCCGCTAGCAGTCCCGCCAGTCGCCACTGGGGAAGAAACGCTGCTTTGCTTGCCACTAAGGGTGCCGTCTGGTACAGGAGCCACAATAGCCCTAGCATGAAAACGGCTGCTGCGCCAGCGATAAACTTGTTCCCTGGAGTTTTGAATTGCGACAAAAGGCATCGTTGCTCATCTGTCAATTGCTCTGGCTTCATCGCTACTGCCAGGATGCTGAAAATGGAAAAAGGGCGGCTCCACTGCATCCAGAATACTGGTGCAATGCCGACAACCGCCACTAAAGACATTTCCAGCCACCCTGGTGACACAGGATCGCCAACAGCTAGGAATAGGCAGCACGCTTCCAAGCAAATAGGAACTGCTGCCAATCCAGCAAGATGAATCCACAAAAACGGTTCTGACCAAAAAGAGCGCATAAAAGAGTTTTGAGTGCTGAATTTTGAGTTTTGAGTTAAATATGTTTTTAATTCAAAACTCAAAACTCAAAACTAATTGGGCGATAGAGTCCGGCGCTTGCTTACCATCTGGTAGGCTTCGATAATGTCGCCTTCCTTCCAGTCGTTGAAACGATCGACACCGACACCGCATTCGTACCCAGCGTTGACTTCCCTGGCATCTTCCTTCATCCGCTTGAGGGAATCCAGAACGCCTTCGTGCACCACTTGAGAGTTGCGGCGCACCCGCACTCGGCAATTACGAACTACTTTGCCGGACAGTACGTAGCAACCAGCGACAGCGCCGCGACCGACTGGGAAGACAGCGCGGACTTCCACGCTTCCGAGGGGTTCTTCGACCTGCTCTGGTTCCAGCAGACCTTCCATTGCGCCTTGAATATCATCCAACAGTTTATAGATGATGTTGTATTCGCGCACATCGACACCTGCCTCGTCAGCAGCTTGTCGCGCTCCACTGGCAAGAGTGGTATTAAACCCAACAATCACAGCGCCACTGGCAGCAGCTAAGTCAACGTCTGTCTCAGTAACTTCCCCAGGAGCGGCTAACAGCACCCGAACTTGCACTTCATTTTGCGGCAACTGTCCAAGTGCGCCCAGAATCGCTTCTACGGAGCCTTGAACGTCTGCCTTGAGAAGCAAGTTGAGTTCCTTGAGTTCGCCTTCTTGAGCCTGAGCTGAGAGGGAATCCAGGGTAACTCGGCGGGATGCCATCACCTGTTGTAGGCGTGACTGGCGTTGCTCGTCGGCTCTGGTGTTAGCGATCGCGCGAGCTTCTTTTTCGTTCGGGTAGACCTCGAATTCATCACCAGCAGCTGGAACGTCGCTTAAGCCCAACACTTCCACTGCGAAAGATGGTGTCGCGGCACTCACCCGATCTCCCCGGTCATCGATCATTGCCCGTACTTTGCCCAGTACCGAGCCAACTACCAGGACATCGCCTACTCGCAACGTACCATTTTGTACCAGGAAGGTAGCAACTGGACCTCTTGATTTATCCAGATTTGCTTCAATCACCGTACCTTTAGCTGGGCGGTCTGGGTTAGCGGATAGTTCTAAAACTTCCGCCTGTAGCAGAATCATTTCCAGTAGCGTATCCAGGTTTTCCCCTTTAATGGCGCTTACCGGAACCATAATGATATCGCCGCCCCATTCTTCAGGTTGCAGACCGTATTGGGTTAGCTCCTGCTTCACGCGGTCTATCTGGGAATCCGGCTTATCAACTTTGTTGATCGCCACTACAATTGGCACTTCAGCTGCTTTCGCGTGGCTGATGGCTTCTATCGTCTGCGGTTGAACACCATCATCAGCGGCAACCACCAGCACAGCGATGTCTGTAACTCGCGTACCCCGCGCCCGCATTGCCGTAAAGGCTTGGTGACCAGGAGTATCGAGGAACACAACTTGCTGATGTTGACCTTCATAATCCACATCCACATGGTAAGCACCGATATGCTGGGTAATTCCCCCGGCTTCTCCCTGAGCCACCTTGGTTTTGCGGATCGAATCGAGTAAGGTTGTTTTACCGTGGTCTACGTGACCCATAATTGTCACGACTGGCGGACGGCGTTGCAGGTGATCCACGTCTTCCTCGGTCACCATTACCGTTACTTTCGTAGCCGCAGCTTGTTCTTCTTGCGTCTCCACTTCCACACCCAGCTCATTCGCCACCATTGTGACGGTGGGGATATCCAGGGTTTGGGTAATGTTGATCGCAAAGCCTTTGAAGAACAGAGTTTTGATAATCTCGGTTTCTGCCACTCCCAGAGCCGTAGCTAGTTCTCTTACGGTCAAACTGCCACTCAATACCAGTTTTTCGGGACGTTCTGGTTTGGCTGCTTCCCGACGGCGATTATCATTTTGGGTATCGCGTGAGCTTGAACCTTTGCGAGCGCCAACTTTGGTGGCCGCTGCTGGAGCTGCCACTACTGGCCCTGCTGGACGAGCTTTTTGCTGCTTCGGAGGACGCGCCACTGAAAGACTTACCTGAAGTGCAGCTGGCAAACCTTCCACTTCGTCAAGATCATCTTCGTCATCCAAGACAATTTGATTGCGACGCTGCTTGGTTTTGGCTGCTGCCTTCGCCTTCGCTGCTTCTGGGCTTTCCTCTTCCTCTTCCTCCCACGCAGCCTTCCGCTTGCTGACCAAACGGGGCGGAGTTGGTTTTCTTAATAACAGTTCTTCTGGTGTATCTGCCGATCCCAAACCATCGTCGTTGTCCCGAAGCCCCTTAGAGCGTCCTGTCACTAAATCTTCTTGTGCTTCAACGCCTCCAGAAGATTTTCTGCCAATCGGGGACAGATTCCGCCCTGGTCTTTGCGGTGGCGAGTGCAGTTGTGGAACTGGCGGGGCTACGGGCGCAGAGCGCTCTGGTTTTCCTGCTCCTGCTGATCGGGGAGTCGGCGCACTATGCCGTACTGGCGACCCACTGCTTGGCCCGCCTGTTTGTGGTTTCGCTACTGGCTCCGCAGGAGGTGCATTGTTGTCAACCTTATTGGCCCGTTTCAATACAGGCCGTTCAACTGTTTGCCCTGGACGCTGCGCTGTTTGCCTTGCTGGAGGTTCAACAAGTTCGGGTCGTTTTTCAACGACTTGAGGTTCAGGGGCATTTTCCTCTGGTAGAACGTTTCTCTCTGGTTGTACTGCTTCTACTTGAGGCTCTTCTTGTAGTTCTACTTGAGACTCTACTTGCGTTTCTTCTACAGTTGGGGTATTATCCCGTTCGCTGAGACGCACCGGTTTATTGAGGGTTGTCGGCTTCATTGGTGACGGCGACTGCTGTCTAACTGGTGGTTGGGGAGGGATAGCCACTTGCTCTCCCGACTGTTGTGGGTTAGAACCCGAACCTGCTTTATGCTGACGAATCTCCAAGATTTGCGGCTTGTGTTCCAGCCTTGGTCGCACAGCTTGAGATACTGGCGGCGAAGTTCTGCGTTCCCCCGGCGGACGTAACGCGCTCTTCGGACGGGAGGCGTGTTGTTTCTCTGCCGCCGAACGAATACGCTCTGCCTCCGATTCTGTTATTGTGCTGCTGTGACTTTTGACTGCTATATCGAGCCGATCGCAAATTCCTAGAATATCCTTATTTTCCAAATCCAATTCCCGTGATAATTCGTAAATTCTGACTTTGCCGTTGTTCATCCAGTCTTTCCCCTCGAATCCTACCAGTTTTCAGACCATAACCATACGCTTAAACCACAACTTGTTGATCATTTGCGTGCTGTGTAAAGAACGGAAGCGCCAGACTGTTGTCTTTTGCTTCTCGTAATCATGTACAAGAAATTTTTACTCTGCTTACCACAAACAAGCCATCTGCCTATTTTAGTTAACTGCTTTTTTTCTAATCTTGCACAAATTTTTAACAACTTGGGTCACATTTCTTTTTTGCAGGCTTATTTCCTTACGATATCTTATTCGGATGGGTGTTATGGGCCTGGGACGATAGGCGGCTCTTGGCTGCTGGTTTCGCTAACCAACAGGAGACTTCGCTCGTGTTGGCTAGCGGTCAGACGCTGCCACAGGGTTTGGTAGAGTTCTTCTGAAACAGGTGCTTTGAGACTTCGCCCCAGTTTATTTTTTTTTCGAGCCGCTACCAAACAACTTTCCTGGGGACAAATATAGGCGGAACGTCCCATCCCCTGATCTAATTGTAACTTCCCCGACGGGTAGAGTCTTACAACGCGCCAAAAGTCTGACTTTAGCGCTACCTGGCGGCAACTTACGCAACGCCGATAGTTTGGTTTCATATCGAGGCAACAGTTTAGATTTGAGATTTAATCTAAAATCTCAAATCTAAACTTCCGTTGTCTGCGCCTGATTAACTTCATCTACCTCATCTTCCTCGTCCAGGTCGTCCTGCCAATCATGTTGTGAAGCAGGAGTTTCAAATTCTTCAAACTCCTCATCGTCGTCTGCCAAAGCGGAGAGAGCTTCCTCTTCGGCTTGTCGTTGAGCAGCAGCAGCCGCTATATTCCGGGCTTCGGCTTCGTAGTCGTACTTGGCAATGTCTTTAATATCGATTTTCCAACCTGTTAATCGCGCTGCTAGACGGACATTCTGACCTTCTTTACCTATCGCCAAACTTAGTTGATCCTCCGCCACCAAAACATGAGCCTGACGAGCATCTGGGTTTACAAGGCGCACCTCATCGACTCGTGCGGGCGAAAGAGCATTAGAAATGTAGGTAGATGGGTCAGGCGACCAGCGGATCACATCTATTTTTTCGCCCCGCAATTCATTTACTACCACTTGAATCCGCGATCCTCTAGCGCCAATACAGGCTCCCACGGGGTCTACATCGCGCTCTAAAGTATCAACGGCGATTTTGGTGCGGGGGCCTACATGACGAGAGGGAGGATTGGCTTCTCTCGCTACTGCCACAATCCGCACCACTTCATCCTCAATTTCTGGTACTTCGTTGGCAAATAGATAAACTACTAACCCTGCGGCGGCTCTAGAAACCAGTAACTGAGGGCCACGCGCTGGGCCTTCCCGTACCTTTTTTAGAAATACTTTGAAGGTAGCATTGGCGCGGTAATTGTCGTTGGGCAGCTGTTCCCGCTTCGGTAAGTCGGCTTCAACTTCTGACTGACCAAACCCACTATTGACCGCCATAATTACAGATTGCCGCTCAAATCTCAACACTCGCGCCTGTAAGACGGTTCCTTCCAGTTCTTGGAACTCTTCAGCAACGAGTTTGCGCTGCTGATCTCGCAGTTTTTGCGATAACACTTGTTTGGTTTGAATTGCCGCCATGCGACCAAATTCGGTTTGTTCTGGTGTGACGTCCAGAACCACGGTGTCACCTAGAGCCGCCTCTGGAGCTACTTCTTGAACTTGTTCTAGGGCAATTTCATGATCCGAGTTTGTCACTTCTTCCACAATGGTCTTGGTAGCCAAGACGCGGAAGCCTTCCTCTTCTGTGTCGAGTTCGACTTCAAAGTTTTCAAAATACTCTTCATCAAAGTGCCGCTTGTCGAGGTTCTGGGTGCGACGATAGCGCTCGTAGCCTTTAAGCAGGGCTTCTCTGAGGGCTGATTGCACGGCACTTTTAGGTAAATTGCGCTCTGCACTAATTTTGTCGATTAGCTCTTTAAGTCCACGCAGACTAACCATTGACATAAAAAAAACCTCCAAAAGTAATATTTGTCATTGGCTAATAGCTAATAGCTAATGGTTCCTAGCTTGCGAACAATTAGCCATTAGCTATTAGCAGTTAGCAATCCTTCAATTAGCGTTTTTCATCCAGCTGTACGCGGCTCACCAGCTGGCGGGGAATAGCGATCGCCCGACCCTTTTGGTTGAGGTAAATACTGCTCTCATCGCGACCAATTAGCTGTCCCCTCCATTCTTTCTGCCCTTCATAAGGTTCGGAGGTTTTGACAATCGCGGGAAATCCCTTGAAGGATATAAACTCTCGATCCGTGGTCAGCTGGCGCGAAATCCCAGGGCTGGAAATCTCCAATACATACGCATCAGGGATGATATTCGCTGCATCTAAAGCAGCTTCCAAAGACTTACTCATCCGTTCGCAGTCATCTAGTCCCGTGTCGGTGTCGCAGTTCCGGATGTCCACTCGCAGCACTGGCGGGCGTTGGTTGGTGTGAAAAACCGCCCCTACTACCTCCAAGCCCAAGTCTTCTGCTACTGGTGTCGCTAAATCAATAATTTGTGGAATCAGAGGATGAGTCATGAGACCTATCCGTACATTGTAGAATTTATGCGGGGCGGAGGTTCCAATCCCTATTAGGGTTGTAAAACTCCAACAAAAAAAAGTGGGTGCCGCCCCACTTCCTGCGAACACTATATTCCAAGAAGTCTTGCAACGAATCCGGTTGGATTCGTCCCTACGTTGATTTTAACGCAAGCTGTACTCTGGTGGCGAGTCAGGAAAAGGGCAATCATGTAAAAGGCAACAAAAAGAATTCTTCTGTTCCCTTGTTCCCTAGTCCGCAGCACAGGTGTCTCGTCTGTGAATCCCCGAATCCCCACTCCCTAATCAACGCTTGACAATTTGGCTGATGGCTCTTTTTTCTTCTAATACTTGCTCCAAATCTCCCTCGGACAAGTTCTGAACGTAGTTGAGTTTGATTTCTTCTAACATATCGATAAGTAAAGATTGAATTTTCTGTATTGTCTGCTGTCTTTGCACTTCCGATCCCAAGGCTTGGGTGAAGTGTTCCATCAACTGTCTGGAGAGTTCTGCGCCAACCGGGTCGTCTTCCAGGGAGGAGGTGAGGGTTTGGTAGGCTGCTTGGGAGATTTCTCTAACCAGGTTCTCAGTTATTTGCGCGGGGATCGTACCCAATCCTGGCACCTGCTGGAGTCCTCTATAAGCTGGGGAAGACTGGAGAATTTTGTCTATATTGTGTTTTAAAATTGCTTCCAAATCTGGCTGAATTTTTGGGAGGACTTGATAAACGGTTATTTTCATTAATAAATTAGCGATCGCTTCCACTTCATTAACATTATTGATGTCAATGTATGGACGAGCTTCTTTGTTGGCAATCAACCGTCTAAGTTCTCCCCGGCGAATGGAGCTTTGCGTCTGGTTAATTACCCGGATAACGATAACTTCTGCCAGTTCTTCTGCAAAGTTTGCCGCCAACCCCCGGTTAACTTGCAGCCTTACTGGTTCCAGGTTTAACAATTTGGCTTGGTGTAGGCGAAGTGCAACTGTAATGATACGCAGTAACCGCCAAAAAGGTAATAGCATAAAAATGTCATACCACCGCCACAGCATCGCTTCTATCCAAGTTAAACCGATGCGAGTACGGTGAATGTAGTAGGTACGAGCCAAAAACTCAATGGCAAACGGGATGATAAACCAAATATCAATTAGCCAAAAATGGTCATCAAAATAACCTGTTTCTCCTATTTGCCGAAAATAATTAGTTGCGATTAAAGGCTGAATTTCTTGGTTATAAAACGCAATTTCTTTTTCCCATTTTTCCCAGTTTTGTGATAAGTAGGGTAAACTCCAGAAAGTTATGAAAGATTGTTTGGCGGAGTCATTACCAATTCGCCGCCGCATCCGATTTTTTATTTTTTCGAGAGTTCCTGTTTTGTTGGCTTCTTGAAATGGATTAGTTTCAATCATTTCCACGCTGCGATCGCGTAGTTCCTGTAACAAGGTTTCGACCCTTGGCGACTGCAACCCTGTAGGTTTTTGCAGTTCCACTTTGAGATTTTCTACCGTTTCCAGATACCGCTGCGTTTCTCGATGGGGTTCAATAGCTTTGATTGGGTCATAGACTTGGGTGAGGCTGCGGAACTCGCGCAGGTAGAAATCGCGTAAGGGGACATAGCTCAAATCAAACGCGACCAAGCCCAAGTTAGCCAGGGCTAAAAGTGCCATCACACGTTCATACCACAGATGACGGCGGGATTTGGGCCTATTTGCTATTTTTTGAGGGGTCATGGTAGGGATGAAGGATAAAGGAGGTTGAAGGTGGGGTTGTGACGTTTGTGACTGATAGACTTATCACACTTTATCCTTCATCCATAATTGACGATTTAGGCTGAAGAGGAGCGAAATAGACCCGGAAAATTGGATAGGCGCGACAGCCGGGAGCTAATTGCGATCGCAATTACCATTCCTAGAATTTAGACCAAATAATGCCCAAAGATTTGTCAACTCACCAAAGGTTAGCGTCAGGATTCCCAATTGGGCTTAAACTGTAACTATTTAATTCGCGATCGCATTTAATTCAGTGAGTGAGGAGTTTGAAGTATGTGGGGTAGATTTGGAATGCCTTTGGCTGCCGTTGCCCTCGGCATAACAGCCAGCTTAGTTAGTTACGAATTCGCTTTAGCCGACAGAAGCCGCGACTATACGCCACTTGAGATGCGCTCAGTATTGCGCGGCTTCGGGTATAACGTCACTCTGGGAGATAGCCTTACGGATGAAGCTACTACCAGGGCTATCCGCGAATTTCAGCAGGGATACAGAATCACACCAGTTGATGGCGTACCAGGTGAGAGAACGCAGAATTTGGCTGCTGATTTAGTCAGAATTCTCCAGGCGAACTTGAACCTAGTCGTTAAGCCAAATCCCCTTTTGCCCCGGACGCAGTTTTATGGCCCGCGAACCGAAGAAGCTATCAGGCAATTTCAGAGACAGTTTAATTTGCCTGTAACTGGGATCGCTACGTTACCAGTCCGTCAGAGACTCGACTTGGAAGCAAAAAGAATCTTAGGAACTGTTGACCAAGCACCAGCACCAACACCAACAGCCACGCCATCACCAACGCCAACCCCATCACCAACGCCAACCCCAAGAGCTACGCCATCACCAACGCCATCACCAACGCCATCACCAACGCCAGCAGCCACGCCATCACCAACGCCAACCCCAACACCCCTGCCAAGAGCCACGCCAATACCAAGGGATACTACTCCTTCGCCAGCGCCAAGTCCTAGTCCCTCACCGACACCTGGGGCTACTCCTTCGCCAGCGCCAAGTCCTAGCCCCAGTCCCTCGCCATCAGCAAGATAAATCTTTATGATCGAGGATCTTCAGGCAGGGGCCTTCCTTTAGGGACAGGTAAAGCAGGCGCACCTTCGTAGGGCATGGGAATGTACTGTACGCTAGGACGGCCGCCCTGCGGCTGTGGGTACAACTCCATCAAGTTATAGATTGACATTGGCAGCCCCACCGTAATTGGCAGACCGAGTTCCGTGGCTTCCTCTACTGTAATGGGATAGTCATGGGTGACGCGGCCAGTGGTGAGGGCTTCCACAATTTTTTCGATGTTTTCAGGAGCAATCTTTGGTTGGGGAATAGCGTCTTTGAGAAGGGTGCGGACAAAACGTTGCACCTGATCGATGGCTTTGCGTGATAGGTCTGCCATGATGATCGTTTGGTCGTCAACTTCGCTAATCGGCTTCTGTTCAATGACCTTGATAATACTAGCAGCTGCCATATTTCCCAGTTGGGGATCAACTGGCCCTAAGACGGCGTTGGCATCCATGATGATTTCATCGGATGCTAAGGCTAACATGGTGCCGCCGCTCATAGCATAGTGGGGTACAAAGACGGTAACTTTCGCTGGGTGACGAATTAAGGCTCTGGCAATCTGTTCGGTTGCCAGCACTAAGCCGCCTGGGGTATGCAAAATTAGGTCGATGGGAACTTCGGGAGGGGTGAGGCGAATTGCCCGCAGTACCTGTTCTGAATCTTCGATGCTGATGTAGCTAGATATAGGAATTCCTAAGAAACTAATAGATTCTTGACGGTGAATTAGCAAAATCACGCGGCTGCGACGCGATCGCTCAAATTCTCTTAAGGATTGAACTCTTCGAGATGCAACTTGGCGTTTTTGCAATACAGGTAGGAAGGAGGATACAGCTAAAATAACCCAGAAAATGTCAAAGAAACTAAAAGTCATTATTTTTTTGGCGAAAAAGCACTGTTTCCTCTTATTGTTCCAATCTCTGCATTGCAGAAGGTCTATCTGTGGATTGAACCACAAAGGACTGAGGACTGAAGAATGCTGAGGAGAGGAGTTATCTGCTGACTCTCCTGCTCCCCTTTTCCCTTATCGGCGGGCGATCCCTTCAGATCGGGCGGCGGCTTGCACAGCACCAGCAACGGCACTGGCTACCCGCTTGTCAAACACGGAGGGGATGATATGTTCCCGGTCGAGGTCGGAGGGTTTGACTAGGGAAGCGATCGCATTGGCGGCTTCTAAATACATAGTGGTGGTAATCGTAGAGGCGCGACAATCTAAAGCACCCCGGAAGACACCTGGAAAGGCTAAAACGTTGTTGATTTGATTCGGGTAGTCACTGCGTCCCGTTGCCATGACAGCCACATCGTCGGCGATTAATTCCGGCTGAATTTCCGGGATCGGATTAGCCATCGCCATGACAATCGGATCTTTTGCCATTGAGCGTACCATTTCCGGCGACACAACACCGGGAGCGCTGACACCTAAGAAGATATCTGCTTGTTTCATGGCATCTGCCAAGTTACCGCTAGATTCTATGGCAAATTCTCGCTTTTCTGGTGTCAAGTCGGGGCGGTTGGTGGAGATAATGCCTTTGGAGTCGCACATCCAGATTGACTTGGCACCAGCTTTTTGTAAAAGACGTGCGATCGCTACCCCAGCAGCACCCGCACCATTAATTACAATACGCACATCCTCAAAGGATTTTTTTACCAATTTCAGGGCGTTGATCAAAGCTGCCAGACTGACAATTGCCGTCCCGTGTTGATCGTCGTGAAACACAGGAATATCTAATTCTTGCCGCAGTCGCGCTTCAATCTCGAAACATCGCGGCGCGGCAATATCTTCTAAGTTGATACCGCCAAAAACTGGGGCGATGTTCTTGACAGTTTCCACAATTTGATCTGTATCTTGGGTATTCAGGCAGATGGGAAAGGCATCAATTCCAGCAAATTCTTTAAACAGCATCGCTTTACCTTCCATCACTGGTAAGGAGGCGGCGGCACCCAAGTTACCCAATCCCAGGACAGCGCTACCATCGGTGACAATGGCAACAGTGTTTTGCTTAATAGTTAAGGTGTGGACTTGTTCCGGGTCTCGCGCGATCGCCATACAAATACGTCCCACACCGGGAGTATAAGCCATCGCTAAATCACCTTGACTTTTGAGCGGAATTTTGCTTTCAATTGTGATTTTGCCGCTGCGATGTAAATTGAAGGTGCGATCGTAGACATCGATCAATTTGATATCTGACAGCTCCTTAATCGCTTGTACAATCTTTTCAGCGTGTTCTGTACTGGCAGCATCGACAGTGATTTCGCGAGTCACCGTCTGACGAGTGCGCTCAACCAAAGTAATCTGGTCTAAGTTACCGCCGACAGACGCGATCGCTCCTGTTACACTTGCTAACATCCCAGCGCGGTTGGGAATCTGGAGGCGAATCGTTAAACTGAAACTAGAGTTGGGTGTTAGTTCTACCATTGAATTAAGAATTTTAGATTTCAGATTTTAGAGTTTGGATTGAGAATGTGGGATTTTAGATTCAGGAATTTGGAATGGTTAAGAGTCTTCCTCTGCACCAATCCCTAATCATCCAAAATTTACTCGCTCCTAGCCTAAAGGAGCTACAAATTTGCAATTGTACCCGCTTACACCACCTGATCAGCTGCTACGACATGGCGAGTTTCTATGCCGAAATTGAAATCAATGCTCCGAAAGCTAAAGTTTGGCAAGTTTTATTCCAAAAACAGCAGTGGCATAAATGGAACACCTTCTTATTTGACTTAGACTCTAATGCGCCATTTAAGCAGGGGCAAGAAGTTTTCCTCTCTTTGCGGCGGTATCCAGGTGAGGAGGAGACAGAGTTTCAGCCTACGGTTACTTTAGTACAGTCTGGGACGTGCTTGGCTTGGGTTTCTTCTATTCCCGGTTTTCAGAATGAGTATATTTTCGAGTTGCAAGAGATTGGTGTTGGGCGGACTAAATACGTCCACCGGGACAATTTCTCAGGGGTGCTGACGAGGGTGTTTTTGCCCTTCATTCGGGAAGATGAGCAGCAGGGGATCAAGCGGATGGCACGGGAGTTGAAGCGGTATGTAGAACAGATGTGATGGAGATTGGCCAGGAGAGGATTGGGAGCAATTAGCCGCACACAATTCGAGTTGGTTTCAAAAAATGTTACCAGCACTGTTCTAGAAATTGGTGCCTATATGATGACTTTAAGATAAGACTCCTTCAGAGCCGTGGAACCTCAACTCCCACGGTTTTTTATTTTGTTAGGGCAGTCTAGCGGTTCTCACTATTTTGTTGGGGCATGACATTGCCATACCCCTACCGCCAACAAACGAGAACCGCTATACAACCGTCAGGGAGACTTTTCCAATTCCAGCCGATAGCGGTAAAGTGCTACTGGTCGCTCAAGAGCTTTAAAATAATCAGGGTCTTGAGGTGAAAGATAAACAGCTGTCACCTGATCGGCTTCAATAGATGACCCAAGCCGATGATAAGCTGTTGTCGTTTCTACCGTGTTGAAATAAGGGCTGGGTATGCCGCGAAAGATTTGCTCTTGAAGTTCTGTGGCAATGAATTTATCGGGCGCTGGTGTCTCGGTGCCGCGACCAGTGACAATTGAGACAAGCTGGCGATTGCCTCTCAACGAGGTAATCTGACGATTGGGAGAATGGGGATCAACTTTGACTGATAGAATAGCGCGATCGCCCAAATATGCCCTACCAATATTCAAGCCATTGAATGCCCGATCTGCCACCACTTGAGGGATTTTCAAGCTATTTTTGGGATTTAAAAAAAATCTTGACAATCCTTCACTGGTGTGAATAATTGGTTTAAATCGCACATAGAAACTTACAGGTTGGTTAAGATAGCGACGATTACTTTCAAAACCTGGTGTTAGAATCTCTGGTGCTAAGGGTGCCACTAAATCTACTAACGTACTCGTGACCTTCCAGGTGCCTACCATCCAGTCAGGATAAACTAAATCGCCCTCAGCAGCAGCGACAGGTGGCTTACCTTCCCAGTGGGGATGTGCCAAACGTTCAGCTAAGACTCCCGCCTGTGCCTCACCCCCCGACAGCAGCAACACCAGAACTAGGAAGCAACTCCAAAAGACTCGTAATATCACGGTAGAGCAGATTTAATTGTCAGGTTAAATTTATCGTTAGCTAATGGCGAATGGCAACAAACAATTAGCCATTAGCTAACTTTTAAACAGCATCAAGTGGTGCTGGTTCCCAAATTTCTCCGTATTTTTCTCTTAGTGCCTCCCATGCTTCTACTTGCCCCGATTCGTATTCTCCCGGTTTGCCCCACTGTAGAAACGCACTCAATGCTGTTTCCTCTTTCTCATCTAAAAAGCGAATCGCGTAGGTAGTAAAGTTCCCTCTTTTTGCTTCACCTGTTTCAAATTTCACCCGCTTGATGGCATCCATATTCAGGTGAAACTCGAATAAATCTGCGTGCATATTGGCATACTTGCCTTTAGGCAACTCTGCATAGAAAAGCTTTTGGATTGTTCCCCGTACTTCCAAAACAGCAGCGCTGCTAGTCACGATTAAACGCAACGTCAAGAGAGTGTTGCAAGCTTCTAAAAATTCTTTCAGGGTGGCAGTCATTGTCTCACGTATAAGAAGGTAGAGAACACTCTTAAGTTTTCTTAAGAATCTGCTAAAGGCAGAGTGTCAGTCTATCTGCGGATTCCTGGTAATTCCAGGGAAAACATTCATTACAGACAAATAAAATTTGTCCTCGTGTTTAAGCATACAAAATCATTTAGGGAAAATCTGATCTATATGGTTAATGCACACACTAAGACAAAAAGCAATACTAACATCTTGCATCATTCTCAACAAAAGGAGCCAAAGCCTCTCTTGTCCCATTTCCAGTTTTTGACTGGGAACGAGAAGAATGCTGAAGGCGATCGCATTCGGTGGGCAATACCTGCCCTGCTACTAGGAATGCTGTTACCAATATCAGCACAGGCCCAGTCTATTATCCCAGCTACAGACGGGACAGGCACAGTTAGTACACCCAATGGCGATGTCCTTTTAGGAGAACCTTCGGTTCGCTTCGACATTACTGGCGGCACTCTCTCCCAGGATGGGGCGAACCTCTTCCACAGTTTCACTCAATTCGGTCTGAGTCAAAACCACATTGCCAATTTTCTCTCTAATCCATCTATTCAAAATATCTTGGGGCGTGTCAGCGGCGGCAATCCTTCGATTATTAATGGTCTTATTCAAGTTACTGGCGGCAACTCCAACTTATTCCTGATGAACCCAGCAGGCATAGTTTTTGGTGCCAATGCCCAGCTAAACGTGCCTGCATCTTTTACCGCTATCACCGCCACTGGTATTGGTTTTGGTGACAATTGGTTTAAGGCTGTTGGGGCGAATAACTACGCTGCTTTAGTCGGGACACCCAGCACCTTTGCTTTTTCGGTTTCACAGCCGGGAGCAATTGTCAACGCAGGTCAATTGGGTGTTAATTCAGGACAGAATTTAACTTTATTAGGCGGCACTGTAGTTAATACCGGGCAGTTGTCGGCACCGGGAGGTAATATCACCGTAGCCGGGGTGCCTGGTGAAAATATGGTGCGCCTCTCTCAAGCTGGACATCTGCTGAGTTTGGAGGTGGGGATTGGGGACGGGGGGTTAGGGGCGGGGAATCCTAATCCTTTATCTTTACCCCAGCTGCTGACGAGTTCTGGTTTAGGGAATGCTACGGGGTTGACGGTTAATAGTAATGGAGAAGTGCGGCTGACGGGTTCTGGCGTTCAAGTGCCAGAAGCAGGGGGGGTAGCGATCGCATCTGGCACTCTAAATGTATCTGGTGCAACTGGTGGCACAATACAAGTTTTGGGCGACAAGGTAGGGTTAATTGGTGCCAATATCAACGCCTCTGGAACTAATGGCGGCGGAAATGTGCTAATTGGCGGCGATTATCAGGGTAAAGGTACAGTACCGAATGCCTCTGCAACTTACGTCAGTCGCGACTCGCTGATTAATGCCAACGCTGACAACAATGGTAATGGTGGGCGCGTCATTGTATGGTCTGATAACGTTACTAGATTTTATGGCAATATCAGCGCTCGTGGTGGTGCTAACTTTGGTGACGGTGGCTTTGTTGAAGTCTCTGGTAAAGAGTTTCTAGATTTTAACGGTGGGGTGAATGTCTCTGCAATTAAGGGCAAAGATGGGACAATACTCCTCGATCCCAGAGATATTATTATTGAGCCTGATGACTCAAACCCTGATAAGAATGCCGAAGTAGCGGACAGCCAAATTGTTTTTATTGATGGTGGTGTTGCTGATTTCCAAATTGATGATACAGCCCTAACTGCTCTAACTGGTAATATTTTCCTGCAAGCGCAACGCGATATTATCGTGCAACCTTTTACTTCACCGATAGTGTTTACTAATCAAACATTAGGTGAGGCAATCACTTTTCAAGCAGGTAGAAATATTCGCATCAACAGAGGTATTAGCACAGCAGGAGGTTCTATAGATTTGAGTGCTGGACAAGATATAATTGTCACTCAAAATATTTTCACTTCTTCAGCTATAGGAGGCGGAGTTATTCGCCTTAACAGTGTCAACGGCTCTATTGATACCAGTTCAGCTATTCTTCAGTCAAGCAGTAGCAATGGTGCTGGCGGAGAGATTACCATCAATTCTACAAACGGTGCTGTTAATACTGGCGTTATAAATTCCTCCTCTTCGTCTGTCAGCGCGAATGGCGGTGTAGTTACTATTCAAGCTGCTGGCAACATTCTTACAAATACCATTGATTCCCGTTCGCTGTCCGGTGCGACAAGTGGGGAAGTTCGCATTACTAGCGGAGGTGGCATTCAACTCGGAGGTTTTATTCAAGCATCTGGTAATTTAGCAACTGGTAACGGAGGTGATATTACTCTACAAGCTGCTGGTGATATTGATATAAATACAAACCAAATTCTGGCGAATGCACCTGTTAATGGCGGAGATATTACTGTTAACAGTAGCAATGGCCGAATTTTGATGAGTAGTGGTGGTTCGCTGGTATCCAGCACTTCCACAGGGTTAGCTGGCAAGATTGATGTATCTGCAAAAAATAATATTACTATTGCTCAACTAAACTCCGCTTCTACGGCTGGTACTGGCGGTGAAATTAAGGTGACAAGTACGCAGGGAAGTATCGATTCTCTGCAATTATTGTCTAACTCTGTTAGTGGCAATGCAGGCGCGATCGCTCTCACTGCTGCTAACGGTATTAATGCTAACTTTACAAACTCCAGCACTCAAGGAGGGGGAACAGCAGGAGACATTACTTTTACAACCAGTAATGGCAATATTACCACAGGAGATATGTTCTCCAGAGCAGAAGTTAATGCGGGAACCGCTAGTAATGCTGGAAAAATTCAACTAACAGCAAATAATGGCAGCATTACTACCACTAATCTTAGATCCTACTCTAGTATTTCTTCTGGTTCGGGCAATGCTGGTAATGGTGCTGCTGTCATTCTCAATGCTGCTAATGGTATTACCGTAAATGGGTTGCTGCAAAGTGGTTCTCGCGTTGCTGGTACTGGCAATGCTGGGAATGGTGGTGATGCAATTCTTACAACTACTAATGGCAATATTAATATAAAAAATGCCTTGCAAACTAATGCTGAAACTGCTTCTGGGAATGCGGGAAATGCTGGCAATATTACGCTGAATGCTACTAATGGCAATATAACCACCAATCTTGTACAAGCTTATGTTAAGGCTACTGGTACTGGGGGGAATGCAGGCGCGATCGCACTTTTTTCCAACACAGGCGACATCACTACAGACGCTATTACGTTTGGTTCCAATTTGTCTACTGGTGTAGATAACCCTTTGAATATCAATACTGCTGGTATTGTTAACATTAACGGTGCTATAAATAACAATGGTGCAGATATCTCTATTGGCGATATTGCTGCGCCTAAAGAAGTTAACTTAAATCTAGATACAGAGACTTTAGCTACCTCTGGCGGGGATATTTTTATCAAGAGTTCGGAAGAACTGAATATTTTAAAAAATCTAGATACTGATGGCGGTAATATTACTCTTGGCGGGAACACAATTGATACTAGCGCAGTTACTTTAGATTCTAGCAGTCTGACTGGCGACGGGGGGAAAATTGAACTTTCTGCAACTAGCGAAATTACCACTGGCGCTGTAACTTCTGCTGCTGTTGTTTCCGGCAATGCAGGCGATATTATTTTCACGAGTAATCAAGGACAAATCAATTCTCAAGGTGAGTTAAATTCAACTTCTGTTTCAGGAAATGGGGGAAAAATTCAACTTTCCGCAACCAACGACATTACTACAACAAACTTAAATTCTGCTGCTAGTGGTGCTGGCGATGCAGGTGAGATTAATCTCATTAGCACTCAAGGAGCAATTAATACTCAAGGCGCGTTAAATTCTAGTTCTGTTTCTGGCAGTGGGGGGAAAATTGAAATTGCTGCTAATAACAACATTACCACTGCAAAAGTTGACTCTTTCTCTGTTAATGGCACGGGAGGAAATATCAATGTCAATAGCACGGCGGGAGCAATTACTACAACCGGAGAATTGAAAACTGCTTCTGGTGGAAATGGGGGTGCGATCGCGCTTTCAGCCTTTGGCGATATTACTACAGATAAACTATCTTCTTACTCTCTTGTTTCTGGCAATGCGGGTAATATTACCCTCAGCAGCCAAACTGGAAATATCAACAGCGGAAATTTTGATGCTGATGCTGATAATGGTACTGGCGGCGAAATTAAGCTTTCTGCTAATAACAACATTACTACTGGCGAATTAAATTTTGGTTCTATCGCCGGACTTGGCGGCGGTGCCTTGACAATTGATACTTCTGGGGTGGTAAATTTCACTGGAAATATTACCGCTCAGGGAGCTGATACTGTGGTAGGAAATGATATTAAACCAAGCAATATTTTGCTACCAAACAGTATCAGCACCAGCGGCGGAGATTTTACCCTGAACTTTGCCAGTAATGCGAATTTGTCGAGTTCTGTTACCACTGGTGGCGGAAATTTTGAGCTGAAGAGTCCGGGCGCGATCGCTATTTCCGGTACACTACAGACGCAGGGCGGCAAAATCACTCTCTCAGGCGCAACTATTGACACTAAGCAAGGCACTATTAACTCTAGTAGCGCTACGAATGGCGGAGAAATTGACTTTCAAGCCAGCGGAGATATTCTTACAGGCTCCCTTGATTCCAGCACAGCAGGAATTGGCGGTAAGATTACGCTTACAAGCGATCGCGGTGCCGTAGAAACCGAAAATCTCACTTCAAAAGGGACAACCCGTGGCGGGGATATCACCATTTCTGCACTTAACCAGGTGATTACTGGCAATCTAGACTCTAGTGCGTCTTCAGGCGATGGCGGTAAGATTACCCTCACCAGCAACAGAGACGCGGTACAAAGCGGTAATCTAACATCTTCAGGATTGAGTAGTGGTGGGAAAGTTACTGTTTCTGCACGTTCGCGCATTCAGACTGGCGCGATAAACTCTAGTGCAACTGTGGGAAATGGTGGCGATGTCACCCTCGATCCGGAAAATGACATCCAGGTTGTCTCAATTAACTCCCAAGGTGGCACTCAAGGCAAGGGGGGCAATGTTGGTATCACCACAGGGCGATTTTTCCGGGCGACTGACTCTTTCACAGATCAAAATGGTACACAAGCCAGCATTTCCACTGCTGGTGGTGCAGGGAATGGTGACATCACCATTCGACACGCTGGCGGATTCCTCGATACTCCCTTTGTCGTCGGAGATGCCAGCGTCAACGGCACAGCAGGGGCGATTACCAGTGGAAATGATACGATACAGCCGCAGCAATCTTTTTCCGGTGCGTACACTCAGGGCGATATTAAGATCCTTACTTTTACACCAGATGCAAGGACGGCAACAACGTTCCTCGACTTCCAACTTCAGCCATTACCAACACTATCCGCCAGCATTGATAACCTCAGCCCAGTTTTAGATAATTCTGATATTTCTGCCTTGGAGAAGGCTTTTACCAACCAGTTTGAGAATTATCTGGGTATTGAGGATACCTCGATCAAAAATTTGGCAGATGCCCAGAAGACAGTTCGTAATATTGAAGCAGCAACAGGCGTAAAACCAGCGCTGATTTATATTGTATTTTTGCCTGCAAGCGTTGCATCTGAGGAGGAAAACTGTAGAGGCGTTAGATGCAACGTTTCTACAATTCAAAATTCCCAAGATCAGCTGGAATTGATTCTGGTGACGGGTCAGGGGGAACCGATTCGTAAGAAAATACCTTCAGCTATGCGATCGCAAGTCCTCAAAACTGCTCTTGCCTTCAGCACCGAAGTAAGCAACGTACAAAGCAGTCGTCAGAAATACCTTCCTCTGGGTCAGCAACTTTATCAGTGGCTAATAGCCCCCTTGGAAGCAGATTTAAAAGCACGAGGCATCCAGAATCTAGTATTCATCACGGATATGGGGCTGCGTTCTGTACCTCTGGCTGCTCTCCACGATGGTCAAAAATTTCTCGTAGAACGCTACAGCGTCGGTCTGATGCCCAGTCTCAGCTTAACCGATACCCGTTACCGAAATATCAAAGATACGGAAGTTCTGGCGATGGGGGCGGCGAAATTTGAGAACAAACCTGCTTTACCTGCTGTACCTGCGGAGTTGTCGTTCATCACCTGTACAGCCAAAGAAAGTAGCGATCGCCCTTGCTGGAGTGGTAAATCTTTCCTAGACGAAGGTTTTACTCTAAGTAATCTCAAGACGCAACGCGGTGAACGCCCTTTTGGGATTGTACACCTGGCAACCCATGCAGAATTTAAGTCTGGCTCACTTAGCAATTCTTACATTCAGCTATGGGACACTCAGCTGAGATTGGATAGTTTGGGACAAATGGGCTGGAATAACCCACCAGTGGATTTGTTAGTACTGAGTGCGTGTCGAACGGCAATTGGGGATGAAGAAGCTGAGTTGGGGTTTGCAGGGTTGGCGGTGCAGGCGGGAGTGAAGTCGGCGCTAGCAAGTCTGTGGTATGTGTCCGATGAAGGTACTTTGGGATTAATGACAGGCTTCTACAACGAATTAAAAAAAGCCCCAATCAAAGCGGAGGCGCTACGTCAGGTGCAGGTAGCGATGTTAAAAGGGGAGTTACGTGTAGAGGAAAACCAATTGCTTAGTCCTGATGGGAAAATACCTCTACCGCCGACTCTGGGAAATTTCTCAAATCAACAGTTTACCCATCCTTACTACTGGGCGGCTTTTACGATGATTGGCAACCCTTGGTAATCGGATTATGACCCAATACGGTTCACTTAAAAATAGGGCGTTGCATAATGGTGCTATGAATCATTGAGGAATAGGGACATCCCAGAATTTGAGATAGTGCAGTAACAGCCGAATTGAGTATCTCAGCATTTCCTCGGATTTTGAATAGC
>NZ_JACJOY010000117.1:0-26061 GCF_014695815.1 Trichocoleus sp. FACHB-6 | reverse complement strand
AATTACTGGGGTAAGCTTTACTCATAACGCTCTCTCAGTGCTGTGTACTACATATTCGCAGCTTACACTGAGTGAGCTTTTTTGCTATCTAACCGACTTTTAAAACATCCTCTTAGATGGTCGCTACCAGGAACTTGAGCCTAATGCTAATGGCTGGTTGTGGAGCCAGCAACTAGAGCTATATTTGGGCATTCACGGCTCAAGAGTGCGTTTCTTTACGGCTGAAGGGTAATTAATCCCAACTCCAGAGGAAATGGCACAACAGGAACGACAGCAGAAGGAACAAGCTGAGCAACAAGTAGCAGAAATGCAGGCCTTGTTAGTTCGCTATCGGGAACGCTTTGGTGAATTGCCTGAGTAAACTACTAGGTTTGGTTTCAACAGGGCGATCGCATATCTAACCCTTTATATCCAGCAACCACTTTAGCCCTGTTCTCGCTCCTGAAGAGAAGATCCCTGTGCCGAAGATATTCATTTTACATAACTTGATCTTGCGCCCTAACCCTGAAAAAGCGGATTATCGTGAACTTCTACTAAAGCTGGTGCGAACCGAGGCGCGGCGTTAACTCTCGCTTTTGCATTAATCTCAATGGCAAACTCTGCCCCTTCCCCTAATTGAGAGTTACACTTGAGCCTCCCTTGATGTTTTTCGACAACAATTTGATAGCTAATAGACAGCCCTAATCCTGTTCCTTTTCCTACTGGTTTTGTGGTAAAAAAAGGGTCAAAGAGATGCTCTTTCACGTAAGGTGTAATGCCTTTACCATTATCAGCAATCCGAATTACTATCAATTGGGAATTGGGCATTAGGGATTTGAAATTAGTTTCTTCCGGATATCTGACTTCTGTATCGATCCGGATTTGCGGAGCGAATAAAGAACCTTCATTTATTTTTTCTTCTAAAGCATCGATTGCATTGTTCAAAATATTCATAAATACCTGATTTAACTGACCTGGATAACAAGCTACTAAGGGCAATTGACCAAATTCTTTTATTACTTCAATTGCTGGTCTATTAGGCTGTTCTTTCAGGCGGTTTTGTAAAATCATTAAGGTACTTTCAATTCCAGAGTGTAAATCGGCTTCTTTAATTTCAGCTTCGTCAAGCCGCGAAAAGTTCCGCATAGAAACGACAATTTCTTTAATGCGGGTTGCTCCTGTTCTCATTGACCAGAGCAATTTGAGAAAGTCTCTTTTAAGAAAATCAAGGTCGAGGACGGCAATTTCGTTTTGAATTTCGTTAGATGGCTGGGGGTAGTGGCTTTGATAGAGAGAAATTATTTTTAGTAAATTTGAGGCATATTCAATGGCAGGGGTGACATTGCCATAGATAAAACTTGTAGGATTGTTAATTTCGTGGGCGATGCCAGCAGCCAGTTGACCGAGGGATGCCATTTTTTCTTTTTGCACCAGCTGGACTTGGGCGCTTTTGAGTTCGTGCAGAGCAATTTCAAGCTCTTGAGATTTTTCTCTTTCTCGTGCTTCTGATTCTTGCAAAGCGGCTTCTGCTTGTTTGCGTTCGGCCATTTCAGTTTGAAGGATAGAAAGTGTTTTTGATAACTCGGTAGTGCGATCGCTTACCCGAATTTCTAAATCATCGTAGGCGTTGCGTAAGGCTTCTTCGGCTCGCTGACGTTCAGCAATCTCGCTTTGGAGTTCGCGGTTAACTGCTTCTAATTGTTCTGGCGTTTTCAGAGCTAGAAATTGCGGCAGCAGCGTTACCATTTGCAGAGCTGTGTAGCAGGAAACCAGAGCGGTAATGGCTTGCTCGATGCCTGTTAGCCAGTAAACAGGATGCCAGAGAGTCCAGATTTCCATCAAGTGACCTGTGCCACAGAGAATGATGAAAGCTCCAAATAAAGCAAATATTCCTTGAAAGGGAATATCTTGCCGTTCGTGGATGAAATACAGGAGCATCGCCGGAATTGAAAAGTAAGCGATCGCAATAAACAAGTCCGAAAGGAGGTGAAGCCATACCAGTTTAGTTTGCCAAAGGTAACAGTGCCCGTGAGGAATAAACTGAGTTGATGAAAATAACTCCTTTAAGAGTTCCCACATTTTTTTATTTTATTTTATTTTCTATCTACTTTAGTTATAAAATAGCCATTTTAAAAATGCCAAGAGTAATTATACTTACCTTGGTAATAATGCTTTTGAATTTATCTCAATTATAAATTCTGTACCTTTTCCTAAATGGGAGTTACACCTAATTTTTCCTTGATGGTTTTCTACAACAATTTGATAACTAATTGATAGCCCCAATCCCGTGCTTTTACCTACAGGCTTGGTTGTAAAAAAGGGGTCAAATATATGTTTTCTTATATGAGGCAAAATACCTTTACCATTGTCAGTAATCCGAACAATAACTTTATTTTTTAAACCTTTTCTTTTATCAGTCTGAATTGGTTCGGCGTTGCTAACCAAGGATAGATGGTTGCTGACAATCTGTGTGCTAATACAAATCTGGGGATGAAAAGATAAATCTTCTTTCATCCTTTCTTCCAGGGCATCAATGGCATTAGCCAAAATATTCATAAATACCTGATTTAACTGACCTGGATAGCAATCGACTAAGGGCAATTTCCCGTAGTTTTTAATTACCTCAATAGCAACTCTACTAGGCTGTTCTTTCAGGCGGTTTTCTAAGATCATTAAGGTACTTTCAAGACCAGAATGCAGGTCAGCTTTCTTCATTTTCCCTTGGTCAATGCGAGAAAAATAGTGCAAGGCACAGATAATTTCTTTGATGCGATCTGCACCGCTTTTCATTGACGAAAGTAATTTCGGAAAGTCCGTCTTCAAAAAATCGAGATCGAGGTTTTTAATCTCCGATGAAATTGCTATAGGGGGTGTGGGATAATGCTGTTGATAAAGTTCAATTAGCCGAATTAAGTTTTGGGCGTATTCATTAGCAGGAGTAATATTGCCGTAGATGAAGCTGATGGGGTTGTTGATTTCGTGAGCAATACCAGCAACCAGTTGACCGAGGGATGCCATTTTTTCTTTTTGCACAAGGTGTACTTGGGCGTTTTGGAGTTCGTTCAGGGCAATTTCTAGGTCGGTTCGTTGGTGCCTTTCTCGTGCTTCCGATTCTCGCAAAGCAATTTCTACCTGTTTGCGATCGCTAATGTCTTTATGAGTACCCGTCATCCTCATCGGATTGCCGTTTTCATCCCGCTGTGTCACCTTGGCATGAGACAAAATCCACTTCCATTCTCCTGATTTAGATTGCATCCGAAATTCTATTTCATAGGTGGGGATACTACCTTCCAGATAAGCGTTCAAAACTGCCATTGCTCTAGGCAAATCTTCTGGATGTATTAGATGTTGCCAAGATTGAAAATTGTTTTCAACCTCCTCTACTGCATACCCCAAAATTCCCTTCCAATGCGCGTCGAAATAAACTTCGTGGGTGCGAATATTCCAATCCCACAAACCTAAAGAACTGCCTTCTAATGCCATCTGCAAGCGTTCTTCACCTAGCCGCAAAGCAGCTTCTACGTGTTTGCGCTGCCAGAACAAACCTAGCTGAGTCGCAACCGCCTTTACTAACTCAATCAAACGCAAATCTTGACCGCTTTTGTTTCGTTTAAAGAAAACTAAAACCGCCAACACTTGATTATCAACTACAATCGGCACGCCAAAACTAGCTTTTAATCCGGTACTTGCTGCAATTGAAGAACGTAAAAAAACTTCTGGGGTATCAGAAACATCTTCTATCCATTCCGGTTGCCCAGATGACCATATTCGCCCTGGCAATCCCACATTAGCAGCAAATGTTAATTGCTCACTGTGTTGCACAAATTCTTCTAGATCGCGATGTTGCAAGGCAACTACCGCTTCGCGATCGCATCCGTATCCACCCTGAGCATATTTTAAAACCGTGGCACCAAAAGCCGGAATCCATGCTTCTCCAATATCCCAGCCAATAGTCCTACTAATTAAGCGCACAATTTCCGCTAAGGCATCCTGAAAATTTTCGCAATCATTAATCGCTTGGGTTGTTGCCAGCAGGAGTCGGATTTCATCTTCTGCTTGCTTTCGCGAGGTGATGTCTGTAGCAGTTCCTAATATCTGAAACGGTTTCCCATTAGAAGCTTGAGCGAACAATGTATCCCGGCTGACAAAAGTGCGCCATTCTCCATTGGCGTGCCTCATCCGGTACTCAATCTCAAAGATTTCCCCTTCAGAGGCTAATTCTAATTCTTGGAAATGCTGAGGAAATCGGGCAAAATCTTCAGGGTGTATCAGATTTTTAATAACTGCCTCTCCCATAGCTTCAATCTCTTCTGCTGTATAACCAAGAACTTTAGTAAACTCGCGATTTATATAAATATTTCGCTTTAATTCTAAGTCATAAATATATAAAATATTAGGAGTTGTCTCAGCAATTTGTTGAAGAAGAAAACGCTGGCTTTCCCGCAACACTAATTCCGATAGCTTACTTTCTGTGACATCGCGGGCAACTCCGTGAATCAAACCTTCCTGTGCAAATGGGGTATATGTCCATGACAACCACTTATAAGACCCATCTTTACAGCAATAACGATTTTCAAACTTGACGCTCAAAGCGCCATTTTCTAGCTTTTGGAGTTCAACAAGAGTAGTTTTTCTGTCTTCTGGATGGACAAACTCGATAAATGGTATAGCAAGAAGTTCCTCTTGGGCGTAGCCCAAAGTATTTGACCAAGCTGAGTTTACACACTTGAAATAGCCATCGACAGCGATACATAATAGATCGAGAGATATAGCACAAAATCGAGAGTATGCTGCATCATTGGAGCGCACGAACAACCTCGGCAAAGCAACATCGCGGTGGACTGCTGCTTCCTCTAAAACAGAGTGATTATTTTGTTCGCGTTGTAGCCTAGCTTCTTGTCTTTTCTGACGCGCAACTGCATGACGTAAAGAGCGGATTAGAAGTTGACTATCAAGGTTTCTTTTTACCAGATAATCTTGTACACCAGCTTGAATAAACTGAAGCGCTAATTCTTCATCCTCTATTGTGGTGAGTACGACAATCGGAATGTTTAGCTGATACTGTTGCATCCTGACAACGGTATCAAATCCTTGATTGTGGGAAAGGGAAATGTCTAATAAAATTACATCAAAGCTTTTTTTATTTAACAGATCTAGTGGCGTGTCTATTCGCTCTAACTTGGTTGTAAAAATACGAAAATTAGCATAATCGCAGGTTCGTGATAATAATTCTTCAATGCGTTCCGTCTCGTCTTTATTGTCCCCAATCAGAAGAACTTTAAACCAAGTGGAGGCAGCGTTTGAGGTGAAACTTGATGACATTTTTATCATTATCAAAACAATTTGATTCTTAAAAATAACTGATTCTACTTATTTTTAAATTGTTTATTATTGGGTAGCATAAGGGTGAATACAGTTTAAAAACCCAAGTTCACTTTGAGATGCGATCGCTCTCGAAAGCTATTCGCCTCCTGGTTGACGGATCAATTCAGCGACTATTTACTTATAATATTCGCTGAAATCCAGACAAATTAACATTTCTGGTAACAAAAGCCCAATAAATCGAAAACCCAGACTAGAGGAAACTTTCCCGATTTAGTCAGATGCTTGGAGTGTACACCTTCTTGGACAATTGTCAACTCCAGCGAAAGTGCCTGAAATTGTCCCATCCTTACTGGTGGGCGTGAAAGCACCTTAATAGGAAGTGCGATGAGGCTGGAACCTCCTTTAGAATAATTGTAGGTTAGTCCCGTGCTATGGGCTTAAGCGAAACCCAACAAATATAGCACTCCTAAATGATTTGTGAATGGGAGATACCCGACTTCTTTAAGAGGTCGGGTATCTGAAAGGCTGGCATCTCATAACTCTGGATCGGATTGCTATACTTTTAGGCGTTGGGCAACGCGCACCTCAACCCTACCTAAGCGGTTCTGTAATAAGTTGTACAGCTAATTTACTTTCTAAAGGTTTAGAAAATATATATCCTTGACCAAAATCACAGTTTAGTGCTTTCAGTTTAGCTAACTGTTCAGGAGTTTCTATTCCTTCGGCAACCACATCCATACCCATCGTATGAGCCATACTCATAATCGCTGGAATCAACCCCATATCTTCTTGACTTTTATCCAGGCGATTGACAAAAGACTTGTCTATTTTTAGGGTATTTATGGGAAACAAATGCAAGTAGCTCAGGGAAGAATAGCCCGTGCCAAAGTCATCGATACTTAACTGAATTTTTCTCCTTTTGAGTTCGTGGATAATCGCCTTTGCTGATTCGCTATTATCCATAATTGCACTTTCCGTTATTTCTAATTTTAAACTGAAAGGATTAAGTTTAGTTTCCTCCAATATTTCGTCAATTTGCTCAATTAAGTTAGGTTGGGAAAACTGACGTACCGAAAGGTTTACACTAATAGTTAAGGGTTCTTGAGTGAGTTTTTGTTCTTGCCAAATGCGTAGCTGCTGGCAAGCTTCCCGCAACACCCAAGCGCCAATAGGGGTAATTAAACCTGTTTCTTCTGCAACAGGAATAAACTCGGCTGGAGAAACTAACCCTCGTTGGGGATGATGCCAGCGCACTAGCGCTTCAAATCCAATAATTTTGCTTGTGGAAAGGGCTACAATGGGCTGATAATAAACTAAAAATTCTTGCTGATTTATCGCCTTTCGTAGGTCGGTTTCTAGCTGTAAAAGTTGAATTGCTCCTTGGTGCATGGCTGGATCAAAGACGTGATAGCGAGCTTTCCCTAATGCTTTGGCACGATACATGGCTGTATCTGCATCCCGCAGCAGATATTCTGGCTTTTCGTAGTCAATATTGCCTAGAGCAATCCCAATACTAGCGCTAATGAATACTTCATGTCTGGAGAGTTGAAAAGGGTGGGAAAGTTCTTTAAGAATTCGGTCAGCAACCAGTGAAGCAATGTTGATATCTTTGAGTTCTTCTAGGAGAATAGCAAACTCGTCGCCGCCTAAGTGTGCTAGAGTATCAACCATACTCAAGAAAGATTCGAGACGACGAGCGAGGCTAGTGAGCAGTTCATCTCCTACGAGATGACCGAGAGAATCGTTGACAATTTTGAAGCGATCGCAATCGAGAAACAGCACCGCAAACTGATAATCTGGTTGTTGTTTACTACGGCTGAGCGCCTGTTCTAGACGCTCCATGAACAAAGCCCGGTTGGGCAAGCCAGTCAGAGGATCGTGCAAAGCCATATGCAGTAATTGATTCTGCACTCGCTTACGTTCAATAATTTCCTGCTTGAGTTCTTGATTTGCTACTTCTAGCTGACAGGTGCGTTCCTTAACCCTCATTTCAAGTTCTGCATTCAATTGCAGAATTTTTACTTGTGCCGCCCTTAAAGCCAATTGATTCTCGACGCGGATTAAAACTTCTTCTATCTGAAACGGCTTAGTAATGTAATCTACTCCACCAACAGAAAAAGCTTTGACCTTATCAATTGTTTCATCAAGTGCGCTCAAAAAAATTACTGGGATTACGCGAGTAATCTCGTCAGATTTCAGTTTTTCACAGACCTCATAGCCATTCATCACAGGCATATTGATGTCGAGCAAAATTATATCCGGAAGTTTAGCCAACGCTGCCTTTAACGCTGTTTGTCCATTAGTCACACTGCGAACTTTGTATCCCTGTTCGCTCAACAACTCAGACAAAAGGCGCAAATTATTTGGTGTATCGTCAACAAGTAAAATGTTACCTTTATTTGTAAATTCTTGATGGCTATTCATTCTATTATTTATTAAATTCTTCAATTAAATTAGTAATTTGTTCAAACTGAAAGTTGTCAACCAAATCAGAAATAGCGCTTGATAAAGGAGTATTTGCAGTAGATATTTGCTCGGTGAGGCTCAAAATTAACTCCGCATCTGCCTCAATTGCTGCCTGATATAAAGCTTCGACCCACTCGGTAGGCATCTCTTGGAAGGATGAAGCATGAAGAATAAAGCATGAATCTGCTGTTGTGCCTTCTGGGTTCTGCTGGTGAACCGTTTCTAATGATTCATAGATGTAACGCACCCCTAAATGTTGAGCCATTTTTTCAAAAATTACGGCATCCCGGAAAGGCTTGCGGATGAAGTCATTGCAACCTGCTGACAAAATCAGGTTTCGCTGTTCTTCAAAAGCGCTAGCGGTTAAGGCAATAATCACCGTTGCATGACCCTTCACATGGCCTTTAATCCGTTTGATGGCTTCATACCCGTCCATTACAGGCATCCGCATATCCATCCAGATCAGGTGTGGTTCCCAACTTTCCCATAAAGTAATGGCATCTTGACCATTTTCCGCTTCGCGGACATCAAAGCCGATTGATGTGAGCAGTTTGACTAGCAAAATGCGATTTTCTAGACGATCTTCAACGACTAAGATGCGATATTCAGGTTGGTCAGGTGCTAAACCAATTACTTTAGGTTGTAGCTGTTTTGTCTGAATTTCAGTAGCATCAGCAAGGCTGATGTGAATATCAAATGCAAATACTGTTCCTTTACCTATAGAACTGCTGACGGTAATATCTCCGCCCATAAGTTGCACAAATTTGCGGCTAATAGGTAAGCCTAATCCAGTTCCTTGCTGAGATTTCCGACCAGTTTCTGTTTGCCCAAAAGCTTCAAATAACTTGTTTATTTCTTCTGGGGCAATGCCGAGTCCAGTGTCTTCGACTTCAAAGCGGATTGTCTGTTGTTTATTGCTTGTTGGCGTTTGAATGTTGTCAGGTTGGAAGGTTGCCAAGTTAGAAGTTGACAATTCACTGACAACTGACACCCGCAGCACTACGCTACCTTGTTCAGTAAACTTGATGGCATTTCCCAGGAGATTTATCAAGACTTGCCGCAATTTACTCTCGTCAGACCGCACGTATTGGGGAATGTTTGAAGCGTAGTTTATTTCCAGTTTCAAGCCTTTGGATTTGACTTTTAACCGGAACATTTCTTCCAGATTTTCTAGCAGGTTAATTAAGTCAAAACTACTTTCGTTAAAAGTAATTCTGCCTGCCTCGATTTTGGACATTTCTAGAATGTCGTTGATTAACTCTAGTAGATGTTCCCCACTGCGATTAATAATTCCTAGATATTCCTGTTGCTCGCCGGATAGGGATGAGTCGCGGGTCATTATTTGAGTAAATCCCAGAATGGCGTTTAGTGGCGTTCTCAGTTCGTGGCTCATAGAGGCGAGGAATTCGCTCTTGGCGCGATTAGCTGCATCGGCAGCATAGGCAGCCTGTTGCAGTGCAGCTTCTGCTTGCTTGCGTTGTGTGATGTTTAGTCCAGTTCCCCGGAAACCGATAATATTACCGTTATTGTCCAAAAGTGGAATGCCATTGACTTCCTCCCAAATAATTTCCCTTGTGGGGGTAATGTTACGATGTTCTAGTTTAAAGGTGCTTTTTGTCCTAGAAGCATGGCGCAATATTTGTTCAACTTTTTTGATATCTTCGTGTGCAACGAAATCAATCAGCTTATGCCCGATTAATTGTGAGGGCGGATATCCTTTAACGGATTTCACCCGGTCAGTGATGAAGGTGTAGATACCTTCAGAATCTATTTCCCAGAGGTATTCTCCAACTGCTTCTGACACATCGCGAAAACGCTGTTCGCTTTGCCGCAGCTTCTCTTCAGCTTGCTTGCGCTCGATGATTTCAGTTTTGGCTTGTTCAAAGAGGGTGGATTGCTGGATAGCGATCGCTAGTTGCACTGATAATTGTCTGAGAGATTCTATCTCTGAAGAATGCCACGCCCTAGAACCCCTACAGTGATGGGCAATTAGCAGTCCCCATAACTTATTCCCTTGCAAAATGGGAACTACCAGGTTAGCTCTAACCTGAAGCTGACTGAGGAAATTAATCTGGCACTGTTTTAAACCAGCTGCGTGAATATCCTCGATTGCGAGAATGCGACCTTGCTGGTAGGGGGCGACATAGCTTTCCCCAAAGCAGGGATCGTTAATATCGCTGCCCATTATAGCCATCCAATCATCTCCCACTGACTCGACAGCGACAACGCCGCTCCAGCCTGAGTTAAAGCGGTAGATAATTGTCCGGTCAGTGGACAAAAACTGTCGCACTTCTTCGACTGCTGTTTTTAGGACTTCTTCCAGGTTAAGTGACTCGCGAATTCGCTCTTGCATAGCCATTACCAGGCGTTCCCGCGAGATTTGTTGCTGTAAGGCAATTTCTGCTTGTTTGCGATCGCTAATATCCCGGACTATGAACAGCACTTCCTCTTCTCCACTGGTTACAACCCGGACTTCTTCGTATTGCAGTTTGCCTTCGATCAAAACTTGCTGTTCATAAACTTGGGGTTTCCCTGTATCCAGAGCTAGTTGCATATGTTGTAGATAACGACGAGCAACTTCTGGGGGCAAATCTTTGAAGTTCATATGCTGGCAAAGGGTCGCGTCTTCTGATTGCCACAGATTTTTCACTTCGCTGTTACAAATGAAGTCTAGGTAAATGGCATCGTTACTCATCCGAAACATCAAATCGGGAATAGCCCAAAGGATGGCGCGATTTTTGGCTTCGCTTTGGCGCAGTGCGACTTCTGCAAGTTGGCGTTCCCGGATTTGTTGCTGTAGCTGTTGATTTTGGCAGTCAAGGTAGGTACGTTGTTGTTTTTCTTGTTCTAGGAGGGAAGCTTGAGCGATCGCAATCCCTAGTTGTGCCGCAACTGATTCTAGGAGGGATATATCCCCAAGCGTCCAAACGCGAAAGCGATCGCACTGATGCAACCCAATCACGCCGTTAGGTTCTCCCTGGTAAGAAGTCCGGACTACAAGCATTGACTTCAAACCACTCTGGCGGCAAAATGGCTCAGCAGCTTGTAACAGAGGGTCAGCATAAACATCCGGCGAAGAGATGGCGGCATCTTGTGCTAACATCCGCTCGCCGTGGGGGTTGCCAACTATGGGAATATTCTCATACAGCATTGATGGAACCCCGGTCGCTACAAACTCAGCTACTATGGGGATTCTCGGTTCCGGATCGGCGACGTAGGTATGAATTAGACAGCGATCAACTGTCAATAGATGAGAAATTTGATTGGCAGCGGTGGTAAAGATTTGAGAAGGATCTAAACTAGAGCGGATTTCCTCAGTGATTTGCTTGAGCATTAGAGTCCGGCTAAATTGTTTAGTCAGAGCTTCTATTGCTGTACGCTCTTGGGTAATGTCAGACTGAATTCCCACATAGTGAGTCAAGCGTCCGGTTGCGTCTCGCACTGGGGAAACGGAAAATTCATTCCAAAAAAGCGTGCCATCTTTGTGATAATTACGCAGAACCACGCGACATTCTCTTGGTTGGCGGATTGCCGCCCGTAGTTCCTCAAGAGCAGGTTGATTTTTGTCAGTTCCTTGTAAAAATCGGCAGTTTTTGCCAATTGTTTCTGCTGCCGAATAACCTGTTATAGACTCAAAGGCTGGATTGACGAAAATAACTGGACAGTCGGGAAGTTGGGCATCGCTAAGGACAATACCGTTGCTGGAGGCTGCGATCGCTCGTTCTAGCAGTCGCAAACGTTCTTCTGTCTGTTTGCGTTCCGTAATGTCTACCCAATAACCAACACACTCAATAGGGTTGCCAGCTTTGTCTTTGACTAACTTCATCTGGTCGTATACCCAGCGATAAGTTCCGTCTTTGTGCAAGAAGCGGTACTCGTGGGTGTGATATCCGTTTTCTAATAGGCGTGGTAATTCCGCAAAGACCCATTTCGCATCTTCTGGGTGGATATTTCTACCCCAGAAATTTGAATCTTCTATAAATTCTTGCGCTTGGTAGCCAACAACGGCGCTGACGTTCTCGCTGACAAAAGTAGCTGCATAATCTCCTGAGATTTTGGAGCTATAAATAACGGCTGGACTAGAGGTGAGCAGATGTTGCAGACGTTCGGTTGCCAGAGTTAGCGCTCTTTCGGCTTGGATGCGATCGCTAATGTCTTTATTTGTCCCGGTCATCCGCAGGGGTACGCCTGATTCATCGCGCTCAAAAACCTTGCCCGAACCCCGAATCCACTTCCACTCACCGGATGAACAGAGCATCCGAAACTCAGCATTATAAACAGGGGTGGCACCTTGCAGATAAGCTTTTAGAGCTTCCATAACCTTTGGCAGATCCTCTGGATGCAGCAGCCGCTCCCAAGACTCGTAATTGTTTCCAATTTCTTCTACTTCATACCCCAACATTTTCTTCCACTGGGGGTCGAGATAGGTTTCTCCGGTGGCAATATTCCAATCCCACAAACCCAAGCCGCTACCTTGTAAGGCTAGATGCAAACGTTCTTCGCTTTTGCACAAAGCAGCTTGGGCTTTTTTGCGTGCAATCAGCCAACCTAACTGAGCCGCAACAGCACTAACTAGCTCAAATAAATGCCGATATTCTGTACTTTTAGTACGTTTAAAGAAGACTAAGACAGCCAAAACTTGGTTATTGGCGAGGATTGGTACACCAAAACCAGCTTTTAATCCAACTTGGGTGGCGATTTGCAATCTAGGGAAGCTTGTCGGTTCAGCTTGGGAAACATCTTCTAACCATTCTGGGCAACCAGATGACCAAACTCGCCCTGGTAAGCCTGCATTGGGTGCAAATACGACTGTTTCGCTATAGCGGCGGAATTCTTCTAGGGAGCTATCGCATTCGTACCAACCGAGACTATATCTTAAAACCGTACCATTATTAGCAGGAATCCAAGCTTCGGCAAAATCCCAGCCGATTGTCGTACAAATTAACCGCAGAATCACAGCTAAAGCACTGTCAACGTCAACAGAGTGATTAATAGCTTGGGTTGTTTCCAGCAAAAGACGAATTTCAACTTCTGCCTGCTTTCTCTGCGTGATGTCAGTAGCTGTGCCGAGAATTTGCCTCGCCTTGCCATCATCAGTTCTGCTAAACAAGGTATCCCGGCTCTCCAAAGTCCGCCATTCTCCGTTCCGATGCCTGATCCGGTACTCAATCTCAAAAATTTCACCGTCAGAGGCATTCTCGAATTGTTGGAAATATTCAGGGAGCCTTGCGAAATCGTCAGGGTGCATCAGATTTTGGGGAATTGCTGCTCCCATTTGTTGAATCTCTTCTGGTGTATAGCCCAGAATCGCAGCAATTTGGCGATTCGTATAGACATTGCGCTGCTTGCTAAGGTCGTGGAGATATAAAATATTGGGACTAGACTCGGCAATCTGTTGAATAAAACGCTGGCTTTCTCGCAGCGTCTCTTCTCGTTGTTTGCGCTGTGTGATGTCCCGTGCTACCCAGACGACTGAATTTGACGACATGGGCGAAATACTGACAGCAAACCAAACTTCTTGCTCTCTAATGTTTAAGCTGTATTCAAGGTTGAGTGTCTGCTGACTTTCTAAGGCTTTGCAAACGTAGCTAAGAAAGGTATCAGCTTGCTCTTTTTCAAAAACTTCGTGGAGTGTTTTGCCAAATAATTCGGAGGCTGGTTTGTATAAATTTGATGGATTTGTAGGTGGGATTTTGAGATAACGCCCCTGTGCATCAATAACTAGGACTACATCGGGTAAGGCAGCCAACAAAGCGCGTAGCTCAGCTTCAGAGGCTTTTAGCGCTTGTTGAGCAGCTTTGCGCTCTGTAATGTCTTTACTAACAGCGAGGATACACGCTTGTCCATTCAGGTCGATGATTTCTGCTGATATCAGCATTGTCTTCACCTTGCCTGTCTTGGCGCGAAAATCACATTCCCAGTTGCGGATTGCTTTTGTTTGCTGCAACTGATGTTTTAATTTGAGGCAGTCTTGTGGTTTTACCCATAAATTTAGTTCTTTTAAGGTGGAACCAATCGCCTCGTCGGGAGAATAACCAGAAATGCGACAGAAGCTATTATTCACTTCGATGTAGCATCCATCTGCCAACGTTAAGATAGCGATCGCATCCGGAGATGAACGAAAGGCGCGGGTAAATTTTTCTTCTGCCTCCTGACGCACTCGCATTTCTTCTTGTAGCCGTGCATTTTGCTCTCGCAGTTGCTTAGATAGTCTCCGGATGCTCAATTGATTCTCAACCCGCGCTAAAACCTCCTCCGGCTCAAATAATTTGGTAATGTAGTCCACACCACCAACTGAAAAAGCTTTCACTTTATCCAATACATCACTCAAAACACTGATAAAAATTACCGGAATATCGCGAGTTTTTTCATCAGCTTTTAGCTTAGAACAAACTTCATAACCATCCATTCCCGGCATTCTGATATCAAGCAAAATCAGGTCAGGCGGAAACCACCGAGCTGTCGTGAGAGCCATTTGCCCGTTGGTTACGCATCGCAGTTCATAGCCACAATCATTTAAAATATTTGATAATAATCGCAAATTTGCTGGGTTATCATCAACAATTAAGACGTTGCCCTTTACGGTATTTAATTCTGTATTATTCATAACTTTATCTCCGATAGTTTTCCTAAAGTTAAGTTATAAATCTTGAATAGATAACTCAAATTCCAATAAATTCCCCCTGTAGGGACATGGCATTGCCATGTCTCTACTTGTTCACTTAAATAGGATTGCTATAACAGTTAAAATCATGCTGATAGTTCGTTAAGTCCATAATTTTGTCGAACTGAAAATCATTGACCAATTTCGCCAAACCCTTAGCCAAGGTTGTATGGTCGGCTGAAATTTGTTCAATAATACTAATAGCTAAGTTAGGATTTGCCAAGGCAGCCGCATGGTGTAACTGGGCTACCCAAGTGTCGGGTAAAGCAGCTAAGTCGGCTGGGGTTAGTGGATTATTGAGGTAATCCGACTCGAAGGAAGTAGATTGAGTTGGGTTCTCGTCGTAGATATATAACACCCCAAGATGTTTGTTAATTAATTCAAAGATATCTGCCTCACAGAAAGGTTTGCCTAAAAAGTCATCACAACCAGCCGCTAGAAGTACAGCTTGTTCTCCTTTCAAAACGGAGGCACTTAAGGCGATGATGGCGGTGGGATTGGGGACTATTGATTGGGGGTTGGGAATTGGGGACAAGGAGGACAACGCTTTTTCTCCTCCCATCTGCGCCTCTGCGCCTCTGGCCATCTCTTTTTCCTTAGTTCTGATCAGTTTGGTAGCTTCAATGCCATCCATAACGGGCATCCGCATATCCATCCAGATTAAGTGAGGTTGCCAATTTTCCCAGATAGCGATCGCTTCCAGACCGTTACAGGCTTCCTTCAGGTCAAAGCCAAGGGGAGAAAGCAGCAGGAGGAGCAGTTGGCGATTGTCCGCTTTCTCATCGACAATCAGGATACGATAGCGGGGTTGATTTGGTTTCAGGGCAATAACTCGCCGAGTCGGTTGTTGGGGTGCGATGTCAGTAGATGCGATCGCGCTAATTTTCAAGGCAAACTGGAAAACGCTGCCTCGCCCTACCTCACTACTGACGGTAATCTGTCCGCCCATCAGTTGCACAAATTGGCAGCTGATCGCCAAACCTAAGCCCGTCCCCTCTTGTGATTCTTCTTGACCTGTTTTAGCTTGCACAAAGGCCTCAAAGATGATGTCTAACTCATCTGAGGGAATGCCAATACCCGTATCTGAAATTTCAAAAGCAATCGTCAGTTGTCCGTTATCGGTTGGTGTTTGAAGGTTTGAAGGTTTGAATGTAGTTTCAACCCAACTTGACAATTGAGTGACAACTGACACTCGTAACGACACAGTTCCCTGTTGGGTAAACTTCACCGCATTGTTGAGCAAATTAATCAACACTTGACGCAACTTGACTTCATCAGTTCGCACATATTGAGGAACGTCAGGAGAACGGTTACAAAGTAACTGCAATCCCTTCTCCTCAGCCTTCAAACGGAACATATCTTCCAAGTCATCAAGCAGACTATAAAAGTCAAAATTATGTTCATTAAGAATGGTGCGCCCTGCCTCGATTTTAGACATATCCAGCACGTCGTTAATCAGAGTTAGCAGGTGTTCCCCGCTGCGGCTAATGATGCTGATATTTTCCTTGTGTTCCGGAGGTAGAGTTGGGCTGCGGGTCATTAAATGGGAATAGCCAAGAATCACGTTGAGAGGCGATCGCAATTCGTGGCTCATATTTGCGAGAAAGGTGCTTTTAGATTGGTTGGCGACTTCAGCAGCTTCTTTGGCTTGTTGAAGTTTCAAAGTCCGCGATGCGATTTTTTCCTCTAAAGATGCGTTTAATTGTTCCAATTCCAAATTTATTTTTTCTAAGAATTTATTTTTCTCTTCTAATTCTTTATCCTGAACATAACTCCGAATCGCTTCTGTAGCTGTCAAACACAAGTCGGTTTCGTCCCAAGGTTTCGCAATATAACGATAAAGATTAGCAAAATTAACCGCATTACCCACAGCCGTTACACTCGCCTGTCCTGTCAAAAGAATTTTCAAGGTTTTTGGATATTGAGCATGAATTTTGATTAAAAGTTCATCTCCTTTCATCCCCGGCATAATTTGGTCGGATATAATTAGAAGAATTTCCCTTTTTTCTTCTAGTAATTCGGCAAAAATTTCTAAGGCTTCTTCACCACTTTCAGCCAATTCAATATCATAGTCGCTTCCTAAATGATGCGTTAACTGATCTCTGAGACTAATCAGCACAACCCTTTCATCATCCACGCAGATAATCGTGCCTTTACTCATCAGTTCCCTCCAATCCTGATTCAAGGACTTCGATTAATGTTGCTTTATCCCAAGGTTTGCTTAAGTAGCGATATAGGTTCGCGTACTTTCGAGTTCGTTCAATCGCCGTTTCATCAGCTTGTCCCGTTAACAGTACGGTGACAATGTTCGGGAATTGCTGATGGACTTTAATCAGCAATTCATCCCCTCTCATATTGGGCATTAGCCAATCGGAGACAATAATGAGAATTTTCACACCTTCTTCATTTAACTCATCAATTATTTCCAAAGCTTCATCTGCACTTTCGGCAAATTCATAACTATAACGATTGCCAAAATGATTTATTATTTGATCGCGCAAGCTTCTTAAAATAATTTTTTCATCGTCCACACATAAAATTGCTTTTTTAGGCATATCTCAGCTCCGGTTCCTTTTGTTTTTATAGTTGCTAGAATTAGTGGGAAATAGGTGGTGTTAGCGTTTTATCTACAGAGCGCGATCGCGTTTCATCAACTATGCTTCGCGATTTTGAAACCGCGCAAACGTCTATCTAATGGGTAACATAACGCTAAACGTAGTTCGCCCAGGCTGGCTGTTCACCTCAATTTTTCCTTGATGCTTGTCTACAATCTTGCGAACAATATCTAACCCCAATCCGCTGCCTTCCCCGGCGGGTTTAGTAGTAAAAAATGGGTCAAATATTCTCTCTTTGATTTCTGGAGGAATCCCGGAACCAGAATCAGTAACTTGCACCAGTATTTGACGATTTTCCTCAAAAACACTTATTTCTAGTCTGCCCCGATTACTCATTGCTTGGATGGCATTATGCAGCAAATTTGTCCACACTTGATTCAGTTCTTCGGCATAACAAAAAATGGCTGGCACTTGCTGATAATTCTTGATTACCTCAATACCTTGCTTTAACATATTTTGATAAATAGTCAGAACTACATCGATTCCTTCCGTCACCTGAATCATGGTCATTTGACTGGAGTTGTCCTGACGGGCATAACTTTTCAAAGCAAAGACTATCTTCGAGGCTCGTTCTACAGCAAGTATAATATTATCACTGTTATTTTGTTGCATAGATAAGTTATAGACAGCTTCTAAAATAAAGCTGTGATTTGGGTATTGTAACAGCGGCAAAAAGGGAGTAATGTCTTGGGTAATACCTATTTTGACTAGGGTAGCAGCAATAGTATCGGCATCGTCAACACCCTGAGTTTCCAATTCTTTCTTGAGGGCGCGTTTAAGCAGCCGTTCCTCTCTAAATGAAAGGATTGGTTGGTTTTGTCGGGTGGCTTCTAATAAGGCAAAAAAATAAGTTTGCTGTTCGAGGGAAAGTTGCTGGAATAGATGAGGTAATTGTCGAATTGAGTTATCTAGAGCAGTAGAGATATTGCCAATTGATGCCCGAATTGCCCCCAGTGGCGTATTTATTTCGTGAGCTATACCAGCAATAAGTTGTCCAAGAGCAGCCATTTTTTCTGATTGAATCAGCTCTTTTTGGGTAAGTTTTAGTTCTTGCAGAGTGTTAGCTAATTGCTCATTTTTTTGATGCAAGGCTTCTTCAGGGGCTTTGCGATCGCTTATATCTCGCGCTACCCAGATGACGGAATCGTTTAGCATCGGTGAAATGCGAGCAGCAAACCAAACCTCACGATCGCCAATGGGTAAGCTGTAATCGAACTCAATGGTCTGCTGCATATCTAAAGCTCGTTGAATTTGCCGTAACCAACTCTCGGCTATTTCATCCTGATAAAAGTGTTCTATGGTATAGCCGATAATGTCAAAATTTGGTTCGTACAAAAGCTCGGTATTCGTCGGTACAACTTCAATATCTCCTTCGAGATTGATGACAAGTACGATGTCAGTCATCGCCTCAAAGATTGCGCGAAATTTACTCTCAGATGCGTGCAACTTCTCTTCAAGCAGTTTGCGATCGCGAATTTCTTCCTGAAGTTGGTGATTAAACTGTCTTAATTGGGAGGTTTGTTCGTCAACCAGATGTTGCAAGGGTTCCACGGTTTGATTAATTTTAAGGCTCAATAGGGACGGGGAGTTAAGCAAGTAGGTTCTCCAACAAAGCAATAAGTAAGGCAAAGCCCTCGCTTTTTAGTATTGTGAACGAACTCAAAAAAGCCTAAGTACAACGGCAGCTTTTCTTGGGAGATACCCCGATGCGGGGGCAACCAGGAACGCAAGAGCGACCTCTCATCCTTCGATTGTATTGACATGGACTTCACACAAACCGTCTCCATCCTCATCGCGAGCATATTCACCCGTCCCATGACACACCGTTTTGTGGGCATAGCCCCACTCAGGCAAGCAGGGCTGATTCATTGGAAAAAGGAAAATAGACGATGCACATCATGAGACAAATGTCGAAGTGCTTTGGTGATCGAGGCAAAACCGTGCTGACGAAATAGATTGATGGCGAAGGTTCGTAGGATAGCAAAATTGGCTGGAGCATAACCATCACACAAGGGAGACTTATCCTCCTTAAGGACTGCGTCTTTGGGCCAATGCAGGCGATTTTCGATATGCCAGTGCTGCCGAATATGTTGGGCAAACCCAGCTGCATCTAAGGAGAGAGAACTGATGTAAAAGAGTGTTTCCTCAAATGAGTCTTTGGCCCTGGTGCCAGAGCGTTCTACCCGAATCAGGCGTTGCACACCGACCCACTGGGAGTCAATCCCGGAGATGGTGTCCAAGACACTCACCCTCCGTTGGGTTTGGCGATCGCGCGTTTGTTCGGTTTGGTAATTTACACTCAAGGGCACTTGTTGCTCAAACTGGCTGTGGAGATACTCTAACAACTTGGGCTGATTGGCTTTGACAGCAATCAGGTAGTCATTGCCACTATTAATGATTTGCTGTAGGTTTTTTTTTGAGTGTGCAAGGCATCCATACTGAAACACACCCCCTTCAATTGCAACACATCCATCAAGCTTTGTACTGTAACTATTTCACTTCCCCCGCGATTGTTCATCGCTTGTAAACCCACCACCACACCTTGTTGCACGCTAAATGCTGATACCACCCTAATAAAGTCTTGATAGGCATTGTCGTAGTCTTTCACACTGGCTTTAATGCTCTTGCCATCCATTGCCACTTGTTCCGATGAGGAAACCGCAAACACTTCTGTTGCCCAGGCATTGAACGCCTGCGTCAATGCCTGAAAATCAATTCTCACCATCACCCGCCGGATTGTGGAATAGGACGGCAGCTGCTTGTGAGGCAGTTCCATTAATTCCAACAGGACTTTTTGGTGGCGCTCGACAAAGTCTTCTAAGGCTCGATACCCTAAGCAATTACTCATTGTCCCCATGATTACCAACAGCAGTACTACCCACAACGGATAACGGGGTTGGGTGCGGAAATCTCGAATTTGTTGCAGATGCGCTATTAAGCTCATTACACTAAGGCAGACAACGACTACCTCTCCATTTTCTTCATTCTCTTTTTTCTCTCACCAATGAATCAGCCCTGCCACTCAGGCAAGGGATTGTAGATGGCGTATTCATCGGTATAGACCTGGGTGCCCGGTGTAATGGTTGCTTTGATGAGTGGCTCAATAGTCGTTTGCTGGACATTGGTAAGCATCCGAATCACAACCGCCCCACCCCGTTGAATCATGCCGAAAATTGGCAGTTTTTCTTTTTCAAGCGTGCCCCGCCCCCGAACCCCTTTGAGCCGATTGCGTCGTCCGTTGCGCCCTTTTTTGTGACCGCTTCGGGGTTGCCTTTGTGTCCGGCTGTAACATGAACCTGATCACACTCTACCTCCCCAGATAACTGAACTTCCGGTTTGCCATCGACGATGCCTTGACGCAGTTGAGCGGTGATCTCGTGAACATCATCTTCGTCCAGGTCTAGTTCTTGAGCAATCGGACGGTTTGACAGGTTCAATCCCATTAAATACAGGCACAATATCCATACCCGCAATGGTTGATGATATCCGGCAAAAATCGTGTTGGTTAAGTCATCAAAGTGAGGGCAACAGTCTTTACACTGGTATCGCTGGCGGTGAGGTTGGGTTTCGTCCTTTCCACGTTTGATGACTTGAACACTGCTACTGGGGCAACAAACCCCCTCTTTCCAACGTAGTGGGCGCACGCTTTCGGAGCACGAAAGCGTCGTCAATCAGATGGGTGAGATTGAGAGTGAGCATAACAACAAAAGGTTAGTTATATTCTGGATATCCTACCAGCCTGCTCTTTCAACTTCATCTCCCCGGATCACCCATTGAGCCAAGTAGTTTTAGACCCGCCTCAAAATCAAGTGCCAGGTGCAACTGAGCCGTGCGCTCTTGCACCTGGCGTTCTAGCTCTGAGTTGAGATGTTTCAAAAGCCGTTCGATTTGCTTACGCTCGGTGATGTCGCGCAGCAGCCAACGCAGACTGATTATTTGACCGTCTGAATTGCGAACAACAGACACCGTCAGCGCCGCATCGAACGGCGATCGCTTGGGTGATCGCAGATGAATTTCCCAATCTTGAAGCTTGTCTAAGTGCTTCAATTGATCGAGTGTTAGATGAAACGTGGAGCGATCGGGCTGATCAATAAAAATGAGCAGCGGTTTGCCGACTAGAAACTGCTGCGAAACATTCAGCAGGGAGGCGATCGCATTGTTCGCTTCTTGGATTCTCCCATTGGCATCCGTGACGAGATAGCCATCCGGTGCAAACTCGAACAATTCCTGATAGCGCTGACGTTCTGACTCTACAGCTTGGCGAGTATTGACTAACGCTTCATTTTGATGACGCAGTTCTGCTTCAGATGCCTGCAATTCTTCTAAAACCGCCTGAAGCTCCTCCAACGCCTCTGAGAAGAGTGCTTGCTGCGAGTTGGGTAGAGCGTTAGCCCGCTGTTGCAGTATCCAGGCTCGTTGGTACACTGCCACTAGCTGTGGGGACTGTGCCATATCTGTTAACCCTTGCTTCTTGCTTTGCGGCTGTGGTTACGTAGTATTTTATGCAACCTGATTGTGCGGTACACCCATCGATCTACCAATGTTGACCTGCGCTTACTCCTCTGTCACTCGTCCAGTCAGGTTCGCAACCACCCGGATCAGTTGAGTCAGGTCAACGGGTTTAGCCAGGTGCATTTGGAACCCAGCGTCGATCGCCAGTTGCCGCTCTCGATCGCTGACATAAGCCGTGATTGCCACTGCTGGAATTTGTCCCCCAGCTTCAGCATCCAGCGCTCTCACCTGACGAATCAGAGAAAGCCCATCTTCGTCTGGCATCCCGATATCGGCTAGGAGCACATCATATCTACTAGGAGATGCCATCAGAGCCGCGATCGCTTCCCTAACTGAGGCAACCATAACGACTTCCGCGCCAACATCTTCCAATGTCCACCTCATCAGGTCGAGGAAATCGACATCATCATCGACCGCCAAGATGTGTAAGCCTGCTAGAGAGGGAACCTCCTGACTCACGACCTCTAAAGACTCGTCCGTCATCATGGGTTCTAGACCACTCGGCGGTGTCACCTCTGGTGGCATGGAACGCAAGGGTAGTCTCACAGTAATCGTGGTTCCTTGCCCAACCCCTGGACTCTCTGCCTGCACCGTACCGCCATGAAGTTCCACAATATGCCGGACGATCGATAAGCCCAATCCTAAACCCTGCTTACCTTTAGTCGTGCTGGAATCTCCTTGACGAAAGCGATCGAACACGTAGGGAAGCAACTCTGCCTGAATGCCTTGTCCGGTATCGCTAACTCGAATTTCGGCGTGAGTCTGCACAGGTGCTAACGTGATTTCCACTCGTCCCCTAGCTGGCGTGAACTTAATTGCGTTAACAAGGAGGTTCCACAGCACTTGCTGCAAGCGATCGACATCGCCTACAATCGTTGCCGAAGTAAGCTGCGAAACGATTTGAATCGATTTCGCGTCTGCGGAGAGTTGGACAGACTCGATCGCAACACCCACGACTGAGACCAGATCGAGCAACCGCGTGTTGAGGTGCAATTTGCCGCTGGTAATCCGTGAAATATCCAGCATATCCTCAATCAGTTGAGATTGTGCCCTGGCACTCCGCTCCATCACTTCTAAGGCACGATTGACGGCTGCCTTGTCTAGCTGGCGGTTGCGGAGTATTTGCGCCCAGCCCAGCACGGTATTTAGGGGGTTGCGGAGTTCATGCGAGAGGTTGGATAAAAATTCATCTTTCGCTCGGTTGGCAGCCTCTGCCTGTTGACGGGCTGACTGTTCCTGGCTCAGGAGTTGCGATCGCTCGGTTTCAAACTGCTTGCGCTCGGTGATGTCTTCGAGCGACAGCAAAATCCGTTGAGCATCCCCGGCTTCAACAATCTTCCAAGCATTCAGCAGCATGGTTTTCTGACCAATCTGCTCAAACTGATGCTCGACCTCGAAGTTTTGCAGGGTCGTATCATTGACAAAAACATCTTCCAGGAGCGATCGCAATCCGGGGATGTTCCACTGCCCGTTGCCCAGGTCAAAAATCAGCGATTGCGCGGTTTGGGGTGGTGAAACCTGAAACGTTTCATAGAACGAACGATTGGCTTTGTTCACCCGGAAATCAGACTCCAGCACAATCAGCGGCACTTGCACGGTTTCCACGATCGCTTCGGCATAATTCCGAGCTTCTTCTAGCGTGGCAGCACTGCGCTTGAGAGCGTCAATATCGAGCAACACCAACACCACGCCATCAATCTGATTCTCTATCGTGCGATACGGGCGGATGCGAAGATTGTACCAATGCCCTCCCTGGGTTTGCACTTCTAGTTCTTTGACGTTGAGCGTTTCCAGCACCTCCAAAATCAGCGGCTCTAAGTTGGGAATGTTGAGATTCGCTCTAATATCACTGAGGGGTCGCCCAGCATCGGCAGGAATAAAGTTGAATAACCGCTGTGCCATCGGTGTGAACCGACGAATCCGTAAGTCGTTGGTCAACATCAAAATCGGGATACTGATGCTGGCAAGCAGATTGGTCAGATCGTTGTTGAGCTGGTGCAATTCTACATTGCGGCTGCCGAGTTCTTCGTTGGTAGTGTTGAGTTCTTCGTTGGTGGCTTGAATCTCTTCTTTGGCAGTTTCTAGCTCCTCATTCGTGCTTTGCAGCTCCTCATTGCTCGACAAAATTTCTTCATTGGCAACTTTGAGGTCTTGATTGATATGCTCCTGCTCTTGAATGACTGCCTGCAAATACTCCTGAGTCGCTGCTCGTTCCTGAGTTGCGGCGGCAAGTTCCTGCCTCAGCCGCACAATCTCCTGCTCTAAATCTCCCTGGGGGCTTTCCGAAGCGAGGGGACTAAAGCTACTAACGGCGGGTGAAGCGTCTTCAAACAGGACTAAAAAGCGGCCTTCTTCAGTAGTCGGAACTTTAAAGGGAATCACCTGAAGATTGACGATTCTGGAGTGATCGCCCTCTTCCAGGCGGAGTCCGTTCTTTCTGACAGGCATCTCTTGCCGTTGTGCTTGATAAATAGCAGCACGTAGCTCGACCAGCAAGCCCTGTCTCACTAAGTTGAATAAGTTGAGATTAGCGACTCCAGAGACTAGTTTCAGGTAGCGATCGATGTCTCCCCGCAGTTGCAGTACCTGCATCTTGTCGTCAATTACAACACCAACTGGAGCGTAGTGATTGACGATCAGTTGATCGGCTTTTTTTTGTAAATCAAACCCTTCTGAGGGAGCGGACATCGGTTGGCGATCGCGCACCTTAACGGTTAGGTAGCTGCTGGGAGTAAACGAAAATGTGGGACGAGTCGCGGTTAGCTTCTTGGCATAAAGTCTGTACTTTTTCTCGACCATAGTAAACAGGTCTGAATATTGACCCGTACTTTCTGAGGTGCCGAGTAGCAGAAAGCCAGTCGGGTTGAGGCTGTAATGGAAGATCGGCATGATCCGCTTTTGCAGCGATTCGCCCAAATAAATCAGCACATTGCGGCAGCTAATCAGATCGAGACTAGAAAACGGCGGATCGCTGCCCAGGTTTTGACGGGCAAACACACACAGTTCGCGCACTGCCTTGGTGATTTGGTAGCCGCCCCCCTCAACGGTATGAAAGAATCGGCGGCGACGCTCTGGCGAGACTTCTACCATCTGATTCTCTGCATAAATGCCCGATCGGGCTTTGTCGATCGCCAGTTCGCTGATATCGGTAGCAAAAATCTGGATCGGCGGCTGAGTGAGTTTATCTGCTAAAAACTCCAGCAAGCAAATAGCGATCGAATAAACCTCCTCGCCCGTCGAACAGCCCGCTACCCAAATCCGAATCGGAAATTCTGCCGACTTGTTTTGCGTAATCGTGGGGAAGACTCGCTCTTTGAGCAGTTCAAAGGCTTCCGGTTCGCGGAAAAAGCTGGTGACATGAATCAGAATTTCTTCATACAGCGCCTTGACTTCAGCTGGATGCTCGTGCAAGTACGCGGCATAGTCCTCCAACTGTTCCAGCTTATACAACAGCATTCGTCGCTGAATGCGGCGATCGAGCGTGTTGGGCTTGTAGCGGCTAAAGTCAACGCCCGTAGTCGCTCGCAGCAGCACAAAAATCGTCGCCAAGGCATCTCTCGGTTCAAGCGATTCGTCTGTCGAGATGAGCGGCAGTGAGCAAGCCAACAGGGGATTGCGGCTGAGATTTACCAGTTCTTCGGCAATTTTTACGGGCGGCAGCACAAAATCGACATGCCCTGTGGCAACGGCAGTATTGGGCATACTGTCGAATTTTGCCGTGTCTTCACACTGAGCAAACGTCACGCCTCCAGCTTCCTTAATTGCCTTCAGCCCTTGTGAACCGTCTCCATCTAAACCTGATAAAACTAGGCGATCGCTTTGTGCCCGCGATCGGCTGCCAGCGAGATAAAGAAGGCATCACCCGGCATGTACTTGCCAGCCACCTTCTGGCGGGGCGACAGTTGCAGTGTGTCGTCGGAGAGCGTCATCTGAGTGTTGGGCGGAATCACATAGACTTGGTTCGGCTCCACCTTCATGCCGTTCTGCACTTCGCGCACCGGCAGTGGCGTTGCTCTGGCGAGAATCTCGCTCAACAAACTCTCATGATCAGGAGATAAATGTTGAATCAGCGCAAATGCCATGCCAGTATCGTTGGGCAGATGACTGAGTAACTGTGTAAAAGCTTCTAACCCTCCCGCCGAGGCAGCAACACCGACGATGGGAAAGGACGCTTCTACCGGGTTTTGCTGCACGGCGCTGATCGCGTCTCCAGTCATGTCAGGCATCGGTTGCTCAGAGGGTCGGTCGGAAGTCATAGGAAACAGTTCGGCACCGCCGTGTGGCAGCTATTTCTTCTACTCTAGGACGGTTTACTAAACCGGTCTGTAACTATGAAAGTTTAAGTAGAGTTTGTCACACAAGGCTCTTAAGGAGGAACAAACCGCTTAGAGGATGTTTGAAAAGTGGTGAGGGGTTAAATATTATGCCAACCGCCTGACCATGATACGGATCATTGCCAGATAAATAAAAGTCTCCGATGTTTCTGGCAATAACTCATAA